>NZ_BOLT01000015.1:0-56657 GCF_016861805.1 Lacticaseibacillus sp. 53-4 | reverse complement strand
ATTAATTCTTTTCAACTTTCATTGAAAAGCCCTATCACATTTACGAAACTTTGTTCAGTTTTCAAAGGACTACCTTGCCCTTGAGGCAACTAATTCAGTATACCTACTTGGGCAGCCACTGTCAACAAAAAGTTTTTAGTGGCTTGTCGCAACGCATGACTGCCTTGCGACAACTTTAGTATCATACCAACCAGGTCAACTCGTGTCAACGAGAATTGAAAATTTCTCGAAATAACCGGCTAAGTATGAAAATTTGATAAGATGGAGGCAACTTATATCCGAAGGAAGGCAGTTTAATGACCAGTCAGGAAGAATGGAATGACTTCGCCCAAACCTACGCGACTGTGCAGCAAGAGTCGCGCCTGCCCATCGAAATCGACGTGGTGCAGTACCTCGCCCAACGCTTGCCGCTTAAAACCCTGACTGTCGTCGACGTCGCTGCGGGGACCGGCCGTTACGCCCTGCCGCTGACCCAGGCCGCGCAGTCAGTGGAGCTGATTGACTGGGCAGAGAACATGCTCAAGCTGGCGGACCAGTGGCTCACCGCCCATGATCAGACCAACTATCGCCTCACCTCAGCAGACTGGCACACACTGCCCGCAAAGCCCCGGGCAGATCTGGCCTTTGTCAGCCAGCTGCCGACTTTGACCCCTGCCGACTTGCCCAAACTGAGGGCGTTCGGGCGCCGTGCCTTGGTGTTGAACCTGCAAACCCAGGCGGCAAGCTCCCTGCTGACTAAAATGGCTGACGCACTGAACACGCCGACGCCCACGTCGCCTCAGGCCGATCCGGCCCGCGCGATGAACGTCAGCGATTACCTGACGACCAACCACATTTCCTACCACACTCACGACTTTCACTACACGCTACCCGACCAGGCCAGCGTCAGCGATCTTTTAACCAACTTCGATCAGCCCTTTTCCGTGCGCGAAGCCAACCAGCTCGCCGAAAAGGTTACCGGCACTGCAAACGCCAACCAAATGCAGACCATCACCCGGGACTACACGTACCAGGTCATGATCATCCCCGCTGGCCACTAAAAAAGGCCGCACAGCGGCGGCCAGTCAAATTACTTTGCCCGTAAGTTCTCGATGTTGATGGTCGTGTCGACCCAGCTGTCATCGTAAAAGCCAGTTTCATGCGAAACCATCAGGATCGCGCCGGGGTATGCCTGCAAGGCTGCCGCCAGCGCGTTTTTCGTATCCTCATCCAAGTGATTGGTCGGTTCGTCCATCACTAAGACATTGCTGGGCTGCAGCATCAGGTCGGCAAGCTTGACCTTGCTCTGCTCGCCCCCGGACAGCATCTGCAGCGGCTTATCCATTTCCTCGCGGGTCAGCGCCGTGCGCGCCATCACCTGACGAAGCGGCCGCTGGCTCAAAGCCGGATACTTGTTCAGCAGAAACTGCAGCGGGGTCTGCTTGGGAATCGCCCAGTTCAGCTCCTGTTCAAAGTAGGCAAACTTCACGTTATCGGCGTATTCAACGTTGCCGCTGATGGCCTTCAACTCACCCAAAATTGTCCGCAGCAAAGTCGTTTTGCCGATCCCGTTGAAGCCTTCCAGCGCGATGACCTCGTCTTTGGCCACCGTGAAGTTAATCGGGGCCAACAACGGCTGGTCGTAACCGACAACCAGGTCGTTGACATCGACCAGGATCTGGCTTTGTACGTCCTGATAAGGAAAAACCAGGTGCGCCTGCGCGCGGTTGCCCGGAGGGGTCAGCTTGGTCATGCGGGCCAGCTGCTTCTCGCGGCTTTTGGCCATCGTCGACCGGGTGCCAGCCTTGAACTTACGAATAAAGGCTTCCTGCTTCTTGATCTCTGCCTGTTGCTTTTCGTAAGCCTTCATGTAAGTCTCGTGGTCGGCCTCTTTTTGGCGCATGGCCTGGTGCAGCGACCCCGTGTACTTGGTGATCGTGCCAAACTCAATGTCGAGAATGGCGTTCGTCACCTGTTCCAAGAAGTCAAAGTCATGCGAGATGACAATGAAGGCCCCTTCGAACTCCTGCAGCCAGCCGGTCAGCCATTCGACGTGGCTGACGTCCAGGTAGTTCGTCGGTTCATCGAGCAGCAGCATGTCGGGCTTTTCCAGCAGCAGCTTGGCCAAAATGATTTTGGACCGCTGACCACCGGACAGTGCGTCGACCGGGTGATCGAGCCCGATGGCATCCAGACCCAGCCCGGTCGCGACCGTTTCGATCTTCGTGTCGAGGTCGTAAAACTCGTTGGCTTCCAGCTCCTGCTGAAACGTGCCGGCTTTTTCAAGCAACTCATCGTCAGGGGCGGCCGCGTAATCGGCGTAGATCTCGTTCATCTTAGCTTCCTTGGCGTAAAGCGCCGCAAACGCCGTGCGCAGGAATTCCATGATGGTCTGACCGGGCTTCAAGTTGACGTACTGATCGAGGTAACCGACGTTGAGGTGCTTTTTCCACACAATGGTGCCCGCGTCGGGCTCAAGACTGCCGGTGAGGATCTTGATCAGCGTGCTTTTGCCAACCCCGTTTTGGCCGACGACCCCCAGGTGATCTGCTTCATTCACCTGAAAACTGGCATCTTGATATAACTGTTTGTCTAAGAACCGCTGGCTTAAGCCTGTTACTGTTAAGACGCTCACCGTGAGCCCTCCTTTTAATTTTTTCTGAAAACGACTCGATTAATGCTAGCACAATCAGGGGCCCTTTTCAAAACAAGTGCACTCGCGGTCGCGAAACTTTCTACTATTGATAGCTGGTTCACCTGCCCTCAGCCTTTCATTTTGTTTTTCTCGTGTGGTATGCTAGATGAAATTGCTGCGGGAAGGTGTCATTTTGAAAGAAAAAAATAGCGGGTGGGGCCGAACCCTCATCGAGTTTGTGGTCATGCTCGTCGTTGTGGTCGTGGCGGTGCAACTGCTGGTCAAATTTGTGGTCAGCAAGGATATCGTCTCGGGTCCTTCGATGCAGACCACGCTGGAAAACGGCGACCGGCTGTACTCCCTGCGCCACAAGCAGGTCAAGCGCGACGACATCGTCGTGATCGATGCCCCCGACGACCCTGGCGCCTTGTACATCAAGCGCGTCATCGGCATGCCTGGCGACACCATCAGCTTCAAAAATAACGTCTTGTATCTTAATGGGAAGAAGACCAACGAACCCTACCTGGACCGCGCCTTTGCCAAAAAAGAAATCGCGGCTTACGCCAGCAAGCAGGGGTTGGATCCAAACAGCATCAACTTCACCATTAATTTCAACATCGCCACTTGGCCTTCCACCAAAAGCGAGACGGTGCCCAAGGATTCCTACTTCGTCATGGGTGACAACCGCCTGATCTCCAAAGACAGCCGCTCGTTCGGCTTTGTCAAGAAGAACAAGGTGCAATCCGTGGTGGTCTGGCGCTACTGGCCGCTCAACCAAATGAAAATCTTTTAAGTCAGACCGGTCCCTGCAGGGGGGCCGGTTTTTTTACGCAAAAGCGCCGGGAGCTGAGCCCCCGGCGCTTTTGCGTTACGGCATCATCTGCCGCTGCACTTCGTATTCCAGCCGAGCATTGGCGTAAAAGCCCGCGTCGACCAGCTGCAGGTACGGATTGATCAGAAAATCAAACACGTGCAGCGTCACCAGCTTGAGCAGCTGCCAGCCCAGCAAACTGAGCTGCAGGCCAAAGTAGTTGAGCTTGCGCCCGCGCATCAGGCGCCAGGAATCCAGCACCGCAGTCGTGCTGCTGTAGGGCCGACCGTCTCCTTCTTCCTGCCGGCCGTCGTAGTAGCGGTAGTAGCTCATCGACAGGCCGTACATGGCGAGGATGCCAGGAATTATCAGCAGGAAAAAGCCCAGGCTCTTGGCAACCCAGGTCAGCGCCATGACCGACAGCAGCCCGAAGAAGTACCGGCTGTTGAACGTCTTAAGCAGCGCTCCCAGCGGCGACACGTGCGAGACCTTGCCGCGCATCACGTCCAGTGCCGTAAAGGCGATGCCCTGGGTGAACCACAGCATCACCACCGACTGAAGCAGCGTCTGATCCGACAAGGTATTGGTGCCGGATAAGTAATCGCTGAAGTTATCGGGATTAGCCGCAATGTTGGCCAAGCCGTAGTTTTGCATGATCTGCCACACCGTCAAAAAGGCCCAGGCGGTGAACGCCAGCACGATCAGCCACGGCAGCAGGTTGGCGAGCATCAGCGAGCGGTACATCCCCGGCTGCTTGAGTCGCGCCTTGGCCTGATGTTTGATTTCGCGATGAGTCATTGACTGCATAGTGTTCCTCCTAACGCTCCGAGCGCACCGGCTCTTCCGGCACGGCCCCGGTTTGATAACTGGTTCGGATCAGCGCGCCAATCTGCCACAGCGCGGTCAACTGCTTGGGCAAAGCCGCCAGCACACTCAGCGACTGGGTAGTCGAATCGGCCCGCACCACGTGGTGATAGCCGGGCTCGCCAAGGTAGTAAAACCGGCTGGCGGCAAGCGCATACTGCGCGTTGAACAGCTCGTCTTCCATCAGCGCCACCTGCTCGTCAAACTGCAGGTGCGCTGACTCGATCACGCTGCGCCGGTAAAACTTATTCCATAAGTAGCCCCGCAAATAGCCGACCGGGGCCAGCATGCCGCTGAGAAACTGGCGGCGCGACAGCACTTTCGAGCGCAACAGGCGCTTTGGCACTGGCTTGGACGCCGGGTCATCCACGTAAAAGGGACTGACCAAAATGTCGTACGGGCCTTCCTCAAGCGCCGCCGCAAACCGGTCAATCAGCCCCGGTGCTAGCCAGTCGTCACCGTCCATAAAGGCCACGTATAGGCCGCGGGCCTGCGCCAGCCCCGCGTTGCGGGCGGCGGACACACCACGGTTTTCAGGCAGATAAATCGGTTCGATCCGCGAATCCGTCTGGGCCGCCTGCGCGATCAGCGCCGCCGAGTCATCCGTAGAATGATCGTCGACCAAGAGCACCTGCAGATTGCGGTAGGTCTGGTTGATTAAGCTGTTCACACCGCGCATCAAGTACGGGGCGAGATTGTAGATCGGCACGACCACCGACACTAACGGACTGGGCAAAACGCCACCACCATTTCTTTTCTAAAAGCTGCATGCAGTATCGCACAAACAACCGGCCAAATGCCAGCCTGGCTGCTCACTGGCCGGCCACCATGAACTGGGTCTGGCCGGCGAACCAGCCGCGCTCCTGTTTAGTCAAGGCCCGCTCAGTGATCAGCACATCGACAGCGGCTAGCGGGAAACCGCGGTACGGGGCCTGAATCTGAAACTTCTGGGTCTCCGACACCACGATCACCTGCCGCGCGGCCTGGGCCAGTGTCGCCTTGACGTCCGCGTCGTCCGCGTACGGGAAGTACACCCCGGCCGCACTCATCGCGGTCGCGCCGATAAAGGCGGCATCAAAGGCAATGCGGCCAAGCGTCGTCAGGTTTTCAGGCTGGAAGAAGAACCGGCCGTGGTGATTCAGCTTGCCGCCAAGCACCCGCAGCGTCACGTCGCTTTTGACGGCCAGCGCGATCGCGTTGTCGAGCGAGTGCGTGTAAATGGTGACCGGCACATCAATGCTTTGCGACAGCTTGAGCAGCGTCGTTGAATCATCGATGAAGTACACGCCGCCGGGCTTGATCAGGCTCAGTGCCTGCCTGGCCATCGCGGTTTTTTCCTTTGAAAAGAGCTTGAGGCGCTCCGAGTAGCTGGGCACCGTGTGGCCGAATGTCAAAGACACGATTCCCCCGCGGGTGCGGCGGCCTGCGCCACTGGCCGCGAGCGCGACCACGTCTCGCCGCGCCGTATCCCGCGAGACCCCGACGGCCTGCATGATGTCTTCAATGCTGAGTTCCTTGCGTTCCGTCAGCAGCCGCTTGATCTCTTCAAAGCGTTTCTCGCGGTACATCGTCACAAGACCGCCCCCTTTCCATGATTATTTCCATTATACGCTACAGTCCGGCGGTATGGCCGCTACCCATATTTTGCAATCTATATTCGCCAAGGTGGTGAGTGACCGCCAAAAACAGGGAATTTTTCTCATTGACTGCCCATTATTCGTCAAGAATGCGGTTACACCAAAATTTCACGGCTAGTTTATTACGGGCACATGACAGTGTGACAGAAACAGTTGCTTTTGTAAACTGACTGGCACTTGACTGACACGCGTGCTCGATATACTGCTCAGTGTATTCGGGGGAATCGTCAATTTTCAATCAAATAGGAGTGAGTTTTATCAAAATCAAACATTCATCAATTTTCGGGATTGGCGCCTTAACCGCACTTGCCGCCGTCTTCGCGATTTACACCAGCACGCAGCCGGTCGAAGCGATTTCGACTGACGATGCCGCAAACCGCCAGGCGCAGGCGTCCGGGGTCACCCCAGCGGCCACTCAAACTGCCGCTAAAGTCGTGAATATTAACAAGCTGATTGCCGCACCGAGCGCGATCAGCCCGATCAAGCCAGGCGACAACGCCGAGTTTGACGCCATGATGAAACAGCGCGCGGAAGACGCCGCCAAGGCTAAGGCCGCAGCGGACGCCAAAGCCAAGGCCGACGCTGCCGCTAAGGCAAAAGCCGATGCGGCTGCCAAAGCTGCTCAGGCCGCAACGCGCACTACCACCACCAGCGCCGCTAGTACCGCGACCGGCGCAAGCAAGGGCACGTTCAAAGTGACCTTCTACGATCCGGCGGTCTTGGGCTCAAGCATGGGCTACGGCGGCATTGCCGCAAACCTGTCCGTGCTGCCGCGCGGCTCACGCGTCAAGATCCAGCTGTCAAACGGCCAGACCCTGATCCGCGTCGTTAACGATACCGGTGGTTTTGCCGCTGGCAACCCTCACCAAATCGACGTCGCGATGCCAAACAGCCAGATTCCTTCAGCTGGGGTCCTGTCCGCCATCGTTACTATCATCTAAGTCACACCTAAGCCCACCGCTTGCCGCGGTGGGCTTTTTGCATACACGCTGGCCGCCAAAAAAGGCGCCGATTGCCCGGCGCCCAAACAAGGTTACTTAATGTATTGATAAACGTGGTAGTACGGGTTGTTGCCATTGTTCCAGTCAAAGCCGGCGTTGGTGTTTGCCTCGTTTTGCTTGGTGTTGTAGTTGTCGAGCGTCGTCTTGGCCAAGCCCAGCTCCGCGCGGCCCAGGTCAGACACCCGCTGCAGCTCCTTGGTGCTTGGCACCTGGTACGCCGCATCGCCAATGTAGACGCCATCGCCTTGCAACGACTCCTTTTTCACGTTGGTGAACGCGCCGCGGTAATTGGTCGCCAGGGTGACCAGCTCGTCAAAGCTCAGGTTGGTCCGCAAGTCGGAAGAGAGGGTCTTCATCAGACTCGAGTAACTGGACAGTGTCTTGGTCGACAGGACCTTTTTGACTACCTGCACGATCACTTCCTGCTGGCGCTTCTGCCGGCCGTAGTCGCCTTCGGGGTCCTCGTGGCGCATCCGGGCGTAAGCCAGCGCCTCTTTGCCGTCCAGGTGCATCGGCCCCTTGGTGAACTGATAGCTGCCGACGTGCGGATCAGTCCAGGAAAATGCGACGTTCACGTCCACCCCGCCAACCGCATCGACGATCTTCTCCAGCCCGTCAAGGTTAACCAGTGCGTAGTAGTTGATCGGCACGTTGATCAGGTCCTTGACCGCTGACACGGCCATCGCCGTCCCGCCGTACGTATAGGCGGAGTTGATTTTGGTGACGCCGGTGTAATCGCTGGACGCCACGTGGGTCATCGTGTCGCGCGGCACCGAGATCATCGTCGTGCGCTTCTGCTGCGGATTGACGGTGACCAAGATCATGGTGTCGGTGCGGCCCTTGTCAGAGCGCCCAAGGCCGCCGGTGTCAGTGCCGAGCAGCAGCACAGAAAACGGCTTTTGCTTGCTGAGATCGACCTGTGCCTTTTTGACGGTTTGGTTATCGTACGTGGTATCCAGCGCGGTCTTCGTTTGCGCATACAGGCGCAAGGCGTAACCGCCAGCCAGAAACGCGACCGTCAGGATCAGCAAGACGACAATCTTGCCGAGCGGGTGACGGCGCTGATGGCTGCGAGCATCTCGTCTGTCCATGGCTGCCTCCAATTAGCAATACTTGCTATCAGTTTACTCGATTTTTGGCAGAAAAGGAAAAATCCGGTTAAAAAAACGCCCTCGCAGGCGTGATTAAACAAAAAATTAAGCAACTGAGCAAACCGTTTTCATTCTCACCGCTCGCGGCGATTGCGAATCGTCAGGGCCACCAGGTAAAACGCGCACTCAATGACCGCAATGAAGAAGGTGACCGGCCAATTGGTGACATACCCGAGAAACAGCCCGAGCCACACCCCGACCAGCGCCGTGCCCACCGAAATGGCAATCATTTGCGGCAGCGTGTTGCCGAGGTACTGCGCCACCGCAGACGGCAGCGTCAGCAGGATGAACACCAGCATGGAGCCGACAATTTGGGCGCCGATCGACACTGAAATTGCCAAGATCAAAAGAAAATAGATGCTGAGCAGGTTGCGCCGCAGCCCCTGAGCCTGCGCGCCGACCGGATCAAACGAGTCAAAAGCCAGCCCGCGGTAGCCAATGGTCATCGTCAGCAGCACCCCCACCGCCAAAGCGACCAGCTGCCAAACGTCGGCACGGGAAATGCCGATGATCGAGCCGAACAAGATGGTGGTTGCGTAGCTGGAGCTTTTGCTCGACAGGGCCAAAAACAGGATGCCCAGGCCGATGAACAGGCTGGAAATCGCGCTGATCGACGCCTCGCGCCGGCCGGGCCGCACCGCCAGGCGGCCAACCGAAAGCGAAGACAGGATCGTGGTCAAAAGCATCCCGTCCAGCGGCGGGATCCCGACCAGAACCGCAAACGCCGCGCCGGCAAAGCCAATTTCAGACAGCGTGTGCGCCAGAAACGACATGCCGCGTGCCGTGACGAACACGCCAACGATGCCGGTGGTCAAAGCGATAAAGGTGCTGGCCAGAAAGGCGTTTTGCATAAATTCGTATTCGAACATCAGCGTACCTCCTGGGTCGGTCGCAGTTCCTTGGGCATTGCGGCCTCATTCATCTCGGCAGTCGGCCGCATTTCGTAGCCCGTCTGGGTCAGCAGCAGGTACTGCTGGGTGAAACTTTTGGCCAGGTCCAGGTCGTGCGTGACAAACAGCACCGTCAAACCGTGCTTTTGATTCAGCTGATTGACCAGCGTCATCAGCTCGGTTTTGGTGTTGACGTCCAGGCTGGCGGTCGCCTCATCCAAGATCAGGAAATTCGGCCGCGTGAGCAGCGCCTGCGCCAGGTAGGCCTTCTGCTTTTCGCCGCCGGAGGCCATCCCCAGGGATTGGTGCTGGCGCTCGAGCAGCCCGGTTTCTTTCAGCACCGCGGTCACTGCCGCTTTTTCCTGCTTGCTGTGCCACGGCAGGCGCCCGCCCATCTGATTCAGCGCAACAAAACTGCGCAGCGACAGCGGGTACTCGGGGTCGATGTTGCGAAACTGCGGCACATAGCCCAGCCGCAGCTGCGGCGCCTTAATGATCCGCCCGGCGGTGGGCGTCAGCTGACCCATGATCAGCTTGGTCAGCATCGTTTTGCCCACCCCGTTAGCGCCGATCAGGCTGGTCACCGACCCGGCGGCAAGGGAGAAGCTGAGATCATGATAAAGCTGGCGGCCGCGAAAACCGAACTTGAGGTGCTCGACGGTCAAAATGGGTTCAGGCATGGAATTCCTCCGGTGAGTAACAGTAATGATTACGATTAACGGGTTCTATTTTACCCCAATGCGGCGCCGCTGGCCAGAAAAAGGGGCCATTTTCAGAAAAGTCGACGAAAAAAGCGGGTCGCCCCGCTTACTGGACCTCGTCTAAGTTGTTGGCCTTGCTGAAGTCAATGTAGATGGCCTTGGGATTGTCCTTAGCGATCAGGATGTAGCCGTGGCCCAGAAAATCCTTGTTGCCGCTGTAATCCAGCGGGAACTCTTGGGCCGGCGCCAGGTTGCCCTGGATCAGCATCGCGTAGATTTCCGAGTCGGTTGCGTCATCGGAAAATGCGAACGCGACCGGCGCCGTCACCAGCTGGTCGGCCTTGTGCATCAGCGCGATCACATCAAAGAGCTGATCGGTGACTTCCTGCGGGAACACCTCGGCAACGGCCGGGCTGACATGCCTGCGTTTATTTGATTCGTACATGTTGCACCTCCAATACTTTGGGTATCATACCATATCGGCGCCGGCCGCAAAACCGGCCAGGTCGTTGTACGTCCCAGCAAGGGCCGCTGCGACCGCTTGCCACACCGGCCAGAGCCGGCGATACGTCGCCGCCGCGGCGCCGGGCTGATAGCGGCCCGCCGCCTGCACCATGCCGGCAACTTCATCGAGGTCGCTCAGCCAGGTCAGCCTGGTCATGCCGAGCACTGCCGCGCCCAGCGCCGAGCTTTGCACGCTTTGGGGCACGACGACCGGGCAATCGAACACATCGGCCAGCATCTGCCGCCAGGCCAGGCTTTTGGCAAACCCGCCGGCGGCATGCAGCACTGGCGCGGTCCCGACCAGCGGTGCCATCAGGGCAAAGGCCGCCTTGAGGTTGAACAGGATTCCTTCCATCACCGCCCGCAGCATGTCGGCCTCGGTGTGCTGACGCGTCAGCCCGACAAAACTGCCGCGGGCGTTGGCGTCCCACAGCGGCGCGCGCTCGCCGCCCAGATACGGCAGAAAAATCAGCCCATGGGCCCCGGCCGGCGCCGTGAGCGCCAAGGTAATGGCCGCTTCAACCGTCGCGTCTGGCCCCAGCAGCGTGTGCGCCGCCCATTGCAGCACAATGCCGCCGTTGTTGACCGGGCCGCCAACGACCCAGCGACCAGGCGCCAGGTAGTACGTGAACAGTTTGCCGGAAGGCGCGACAGTCGGTGAATCGATCACCGTGCGCACCGCCCCAGAGGTCCCGATGGTCACCGCCGTGGCGCCTGGGGCCAGTGCGTTCACCCCGATGTTGGCCAGGGTGCCATCAGAGGCGCCGATAATACCCGGCGTCGCCTGCGGCAGCCCAAGCGCCTGGGCACTGGCAGCGGTCAGTTCAGGCAGCAGCGTGTCCGTGTCGCACAGCCTTGGCAGCTGAGCAGCCGTGATGCCGGCCAAGCTCAGGGCCTGCTCGTCCCAGGTCAGCTTTTTCATGTTGAACAGGCCGGTGGCGTTGGCCAGCGAGTAATCGGCCACCCACTGCCCGTACAGCTGGTGCAGCACCCAGCTTTTGATGCCGCCAAAATAACGCGCCTGCGCCATCAACCCTGGCTGGTTTTGGCGCAGCTGCATCAGCTTGGCCAGCGGCGTCATCGGGTGCAGCGGGACCCCGGTGCGGGCAACCAGGGCATCCGCGTCTGGCCGCGCCTTGAGCTGAGCGGCCGCCTGCGCCGCGCGGAGGTCCGCCCAGGTGATCACCTGACTCAGCGGCTGAAACTGGGCGTCGAGCGCCAGCAGGCTGTGCATCGCCGCGGAAAAACTGAGCCCGGCCACACTGCCGGCCGGCAAGCCCGCGGCCACATCCTTGAGGCCGCCTTGCACCGCCGCCAAAATGGCCTGTGGCTTCAGCTCCGCCGCGCCTGGTTCCGGTTGCAGCAGCGGATACGTCCGGCTCGCCTGCGCCACGCTGCGGCCAGCCGCATCAAAGGCAACCACCTTGGTGGCGGTGGTGCCGATATCAACGCCGATGACCACTTCCATGTCAGTGCCTCCTGTGCTTACGCGGCGCCATCGGCCGGCCATCAAGGGCGGCGAGCACCTGCGTGTCGTGAAAACTGAGCTCAAAGTCAAACACAGCGCCCCACTCAGTGAGTGCCTCAGTGGTGGTGGCGGGCAGCCACGGCCAAACGCCTGACTGCAGCAGCCAGCGAATCACGACCTGCTGCGGCGTTTTACCATAGCGCTCGGCCATGCGGCGCAGCGGCCGCAGCAGTGACAAGTCGCCTTTCCCAAATGGCAAGTCACTGGCCACCTTTAGTCCCGCCGCCTTGGCCGCTTTAACTGCTTCACGCTGCTGCTGGGTCACGCCAAGCGGCAGGACCACCAGTGCGGCGTCCGAGGCTAACTCGCCGCTGAGCGCCTGTGCTTGGGCTTGGCCCGTCGCGACTGCCTGTGTCGCCGCCTGCCGGCTCGCGTCATCGCCGCCGGCCACGATCAGGGCAACCGGTGCCGCCAGGGCCAGCTGCTCACCCGCTGCCAGGCGCACGGTCACAAAACTCGCGTCAGCCGGCAAGCCGGATTGTGCGATTGCAGCCTGGACCGCCGGCAAGTTCGCCTGGTTGCAAATCAGGTGCCGAAAACCGGCTTTTAGGGCCGCTTCGGCCAGATTCTCAGGCGCTTGGTCGACCACCACCCCCACCTCGGGCATGGCGACGGCGTCAGTCAGCGCCACTGTATCGCTTAATTTTGTCAAATGACTCACGGTTCGTCTCTCCTTATTCTCGTCTGCTTTCAGCGTACCACACGCCGCACGTTTTTCAGGCAAAAAACGGCAGCCAATAAACATGGCGCAATGATGAGAAAACCATTGACCTTTTCTCATTATCGGGGTAATCTTTGGTCAATCAGTCGAGATGAGTAACTTGATGCGCGCGTCCAGAGAGCCGGCGCTGGTGGAAGCCGGTCGCGCAGGGCAAGTGAAGCATGGTCTCGAACACGTTGCCGCGGTGAGCTTAGGCAAGCTGCGACCGGGTCCGCCCGTTAGCGCGCAGCCGTCTCGCTTTGCGGTACGGCGTAAGCGCCTTTTGGTGACAAAAGGCGAAATTCGGGTGGTACCACGCCAAGGCGTCCCGCAGAACTTTCTGCGAGGCGCCTTTTTGCGTGGACTGCCCACACTTTGGAGGCATTCTATGACAAAATTAGCGACGCAATTAATTCAAGGCACCAACGGCACTGACGACCAGCACACCGGTGCGATTGTCCCGCCGCTTTACTTCTCCACCGCGTACCGGCACCCCGGCCTCGGCCAGTCGACCGGCTACGACTACGCGCGCTTGGCCACACCGACGCGGGCCCTGGTTGAGCAGCAGCTGGCAGCGATTGAGCGCGGCCATTCGGCGCTGGCCGTCTCCTCCGGCATGGCCGCCATTGACCTGGTCTTTTCGACCTTCACGCAAACCGGCGACCACTTCCTGGCCTCCGACGACCTGTACGGCGGCTCGTTTCGCTATTTTGACGTGCGCAAGGCCAAGTACCAAATCGACTACGACACCTGGAACGGCCAGACCGTGCCCGACCTGCTTGCCAAAATCAAGCCGAACACCCGCCTGATCTGGCTGGAAACGCCGTCGAATCCCACCATGAAAATTATTGACATCAAGGCCGTTGCCTCTGCCGTGCACGAGAAGCGCCCCGACATCCTCGTCGTCGTGGACAATACCTTCCTCACGCCAGTGTACCAGCAGCCGCTGACTGAAGGCGCGGATCTAGTGGTGCACTCGGCCACCAAGTATCTCTCCGGGCACAACGATTTGCTGGCCGGCGCCGTGATCACCTCGACGGCCGCACAGGAAACCGCCTTGCGCGACCAGCTCACCACCACCGGCCAGACCCTTGACCCGTTCGACGCGTGGCTGCTCATCCGCTCGCTGAAAACCCTGAACGTGCGGATGAAGGCCCACACCGCCAATGCTCAGGCACTGGCGAAGGTGCTGAAAAATGACGCCGCAGTTTCGCGCGTGCTGTACGCCGGCGTCGGCGGCATGATCAGCTTTTACCTGGCAAAAGGCTACGACGTCAACGCGTTTTTGCAGCACCTGAAGGTCTGTTCGTTTGCCGAAAGCCTCGGCGCCGTGGAAACGCTGGTCACCATCCCCGATGTGCAGACCCACCACGACATGCCGGTGGCCCAGCGCCGCGCCCTGGGCATCACGCCGAACCTGATCCGCGTGTCGGTGGGGCTGGAAGACGTCGACGATTTAAGCGCGGACCTGCGCCAGGCGCTGGCCAGCGCCAAGGAGGCTTAGCATGAAAGACGCCACCAAGATCATTAAAGTCACCACCGTCGCCGATCCGGCAAGCGGCGCCGTTAACGTTCCGATCCAGCTCAGCTCGACCTTCAATCAGCCGGATTTTGACCAGTTTGGCGAATTCGACTACTCGCGCTCCGGCAACCCCACCCGCAAGGCCGGCGAGGCCGCCGTCGCCGCGCTGGAAGGCGGCGCGCACGGCTTTCTGTTCGCCTCCGGCATGGCCGCGATCGGCAGTGTGCTGCAGATTTTTTCCCAAGGCGACCACCTGCTGGTCTCCAAGTTTGTGTACGGCGGGACGTTTCGGCTCCTGGAGGACGTGCTGAGCCGCTTCGGCATCACCCACACGTTCGTCGACCCCACCGACCTTTCCGCCATTGAAGCCGCGATTCAGCCCAACACCAAGGCCATTTACATCGAGACCCCGTCCAACCCGGTGCTGAAGGTCACCGATATCGCCGCCGTCGCTCAGCTGGCCAAGGCGCATGGTCTGCTTACCATCGCCGACAACACCTTCATGTCCCCTTTGCTGCAAAAGCCGCTGGCCCTGGGCGCTGACATTGTGGTCCACTCGGCGACCAAATT
The DNA here is from genome assembly GCF_016861805.1 of Lacticaseibacillus sp. 53-4. Lineage (NCBI taxonomy): Bacteria > Bacillati > Bacillota > Bacilli > Lactobacillales > Lactobacillaceae > Lacticaseibacillus > Lacticaseibacillus sp. 53-4. The sequence continues at coordinate 42,164 of NZ_BOLT01000015.1, read as the reverse complement.
CTTGGCTGGCCACTCCGACATCATCGCTGGCGCCGCCGTCACCAACGACCAGGCCCTGGCCGATCGCATTTACTTCATGCAAAACGCGTTTGGCGCCACGCTGGGTGTCACCGATAACTGGCTTTTGCTGCGCGGGATCAAGACCCTGGACGTGCGCATGCAGCGCTCAAGTGCCAGCGCCAAGGCGCTAGCCACCTGGCTGGCCAAGCAGCCGGCAGTAACGCGGGTGTGCTACCCCGGCCTGCCTACCGATCCGGGTTACCCCATCCAGCAAAAGCAGGCCCTTAGCGGCGGCGCGGTGCTGAGCTTTGACGTCGGCAGCGAGGCCAACGCCCGTATCGTCGCGGAAACCTGCCAGCTGCCTGAGTTCTCCGTGTCGCTTGGCGGCGCGGAAAGTATTTTGTCTTACCCGCCGAAGATGAGTCACGCCGAAATGAGTCCCGAAGAGCGGGCCAAAACCGGCATCACACCGGGCCTGTTGCGTTACTCGGTGGGGCTGGAAGATCCAAGCGACCTGATCGCCGACTTGGCGCAGGCCCTCGCCAAGTGCAAGTAAGCTTTTTCCGCCACGCAAAAACGCGACCCTTTCGCCTGTAGCGAAAAGGGTCGCGTTTTGATTTTGCCGAGAAGCTTAAGTTACTTCGCCGCCAGCTTTGCGGCCACGTCCTTGACCACGACCATGTCAGTTGGCCACGGGGTGTTGACGCCGCGGACTTTCTGGTACGGGTCCGCGCCCTTGGCCGCAACGATCACGACATCGTCTGGGCCGCTTTCTTTGATGGCCGCTTCAATTGCTTCGTGGCGATCCAGCACGGTGTGCACGGTGACCTTCTCGTGGTCGATACCGGCATCGATTTCGGCACAAATCTTGGCCGGATCTTCAAAGCCCGGATCGTCGGTGGTCAGGTACGCGGTGGTCGCATACTCGCTGAGCACCTTGGCAAACCCTGGCCGGCGCGAAACGCCCTTGTCGCCCGGGGCGCCGAGGACCACGTGCATGCGCGGATCATGGTACTCGGCCTTCAGAAAGTGCAGCAGCGCCTTCATGCCGCCGTAGTTGTGCGCGTAATCCACGTACACCACGCCGTGCCCGGGCACTTCGATGTGCTCCATGCGGCCGGGGATCGTGACATTTTCGATGCCAGGGATCGCCTTGGCGCCATCAACCCCGGCCAGGCCGGCGCCGATGATGGCGGCCGTGGCGTTGCTTTCATTGAAGTCACCAATCAGCTTCAGCGTGTACTTGCCCGACACATTGAGCGCCGCGGCCTTGTCGGTCACCGGCACCAGCTGAAACTGGCTCCGCGTCGTGCTCAGCGCCTTGCTGTCGAAGCGAAAATCGATGCGAATGTCATCGCGCTTGGGCTTGAAGTCGGCACTGGCAAACAGGTAAATCGAATCAGGATACGTGGTCGTGGTGGCCGCCGCGTACACCTCATCAAAATGCTCGGTTTCGGCATTGATCACGACCTGGCGCGAGTTCACCAGCAGCTGCAGCTTGTTGTGCAGGTAGTTGGCAAAGTTCGGGTGTTCGTTGGGGCCGATGTGATCCGGCGTGATGTTGAGGAAAAAGCCCACGTCGTAGCTCAGCCCAAACACGCGGTTGCGCAGGTAGGCCTGGCTGGACACCTCCATCACCAGGTGAGTCATGCCGTTGTCGACGGCCGCGCGCATGTTGCGGAACAGGTCGACGGATTCCGGGGTGGTCAGATCGGACTTGAAGCGTTGATCGGGATTGGGGCCCACGATGGTGTCAATAGTCGAAAACAGGGCCACGTGCTTGGGGTGTGCCTGCTCCAAAATACCGCGGGCAAAGTACGCCGAGGTGGTCTTGCCCTTGGTGCCGGTGAAGGCGACCACAAACAGGTCGTCCTGCGGAAAATCGTAAAACGCCGCGGCCAGGATCGCCATCGCCTTGGTGATGTTGACCACGATCAGCGCGTTCATCCCGTTGCCTTCAACGTAAGGTTTTTCCGCGACATAGGTCGTCGCGCCGTTGTCCTTGGCCATCGACAGGTAAACCGGCCGGAAATGCGTGCCCTTGCAGAAGAACAGCGTCGGGCCGGAGACCTTGCGAGAATCGTACGCGATGCCGGACATGTCCGTGTCCAGGTCGCTTTGAACCGCGCTGCTTTTCAGCAGGTGGTGCTCCTTTAAGAGCAAGATGCATGCGTGCAATGAAAGTGCCATGTTTAGACTCCTCTGTGTTTGTTCACGAGCAATTATAGCATAGGCTCAGGCCAGCTTGACGACGGTGACCTGGTAGGCGCCGCTCGGGGCGTTCACCGTCACGGTGTCGCCCACCTTGCGGCCGTTTAACGCGCGGCCCAGCGGCGAGTTGATGGCCAAGTTGCCCGGCTTCATCGCCGCCTCATGCGGCCCGACCAGGCGGAACGTGGTCACGTCCTCGTCATCGTCGAAGCGCAGCGTCACGCTTTTCCCCAAATCGGCGATCGGCTTGGGATCCGCGGACACGACCTGGCCGTAGCGGATGACCTTGTCTAAGTACCGCAGCCGCCCTTCCAGGTGGTGCAGCTCATACTTTGCCGCACTGTACTCGGCGTTTTCCGACAAGTCGCCCAAAGCGCGGGCCTCGGCCAGCGCCTTGATTTTGTGCGGCCGCTCGGCCTGAAGCAACACCTTTTCCGCCTTGAGCGTTTTCATTCCGTCTTCTGTAATCTTGTGATACTGAACCATGAATATGCCTCCCAACTAGGCGTTGATTGGCGTCGTCGTTAAAACAAATGACTGAAAAATTCTCCGATACCCCGAAACAGCAGCGTGAAGAAGTTGGCCTTTTCGACCTTAGTGGCCGTGACCAGCTTGGTTTGATTACCGGCTGCGTTTCCTAGGTAACTCAGCTTCTCGTCTTTGGCGTCAACAGTCAGCTGCCCGACCGTGGTGTCTTTTTTGACCGGGGCTTCCGCCTGCTTGGCAAAGCCCTTGGCCGGTGTGTAGTGGTAAGTCAGGTCCTTGGCAGAGGCGCTGGTCGGCACCAGCACCGAGACGTTTTCGGCGGCTTCAAGCGCCACCTTGGTCTGCTTCCCCTTGTTGACCGCCAGGTGCTTATGGCCGGTGACGGTCTGCCCCTTGACGGTCGCAGTCAGCGGCTGCCAATCGGCAAACACGGCGCGCATCAGCTTGGCCGTTTGGTCAAAGCGCCGCGTCTGGGCGGTGCCGCCGGCGTTCAGGACCACGGTGATGACCCGAAACCCGTTCTTTTTGGCCGTCCCGGTGAAGCAGTTCCCCGCCAGGTCAGTGGTCCCAGTTTTCAGCCCGTCAACCGGCAGGTCCTTTTGCGCGGAAACCAGGCCCTTCAGCATCCAGTCGTAGTTATCCATCTTGGTGGCGTCGCTGGTGCCGGGACGGAAAGTCATGCTCGTAATTTTCGTGGTGTCCAGGATCTCCGGGTAGTCGTTCAGCAGGTGTTTGGCCACGATCGCCATGTCCTTGGCCGACATTTCATTTTCCGCATCAGCCGGCGTGCCCGGCACCCGGTCCGTTTTCAGCTCCGAATTGTTCAGCCCGGTCACGTTGACGATCTTGGCGTCGTTAATGCCCCAGCCGTTGAGCAGGCTGGTCATCTTCGTCACAAACGCTTCCTGCGAGCCCGCCACCGCGTTGGCCAGCAGCATCATCGCGTCGTTGGCCGAGTAAATCACGCTGGCCTGGTAAAGCTCCTTGATCGTGTACTTGTTTTCAGGCTCCAGCGGCACCCCGGACAGGCTCGTGTCCTTGGCCAGAGTGTAAATCGCGTTGTCCGGTGAGATGGTGTCGGTCCACTTCAGCTTGCCGTCGTGAATCGCCTGCAGCACCAGGTACAGCGAGATCATCTTGGTCATCGACGCGATTGGCAGCACCTGGTCGGCGTTTTTCTGGTACAGGATCTGGCCGGATTCGGCGTCCACGGCGAGGGCCGCTTTTGCGTCAACGTCAACGTTAGTCGCTGCCGCCACACTGGTTGGGGCCGCCGCGGCCCACACAGAAAGACTTGCGACCAAAACGACTAGGCCGCGCCAAAGTTTTTTCATTGTTAAACTCCTCATTATTCGTTTTTGATTTTCTGGTCAGGCTTGAGCGTCTGCCCCAAGGTGCGCGGCAGGTGAATCACAAAACTGGTCAGCTCAGGCGTCGAGTCGGCGTAAATGTAGCCACCATGCAAGGTGACGATGCTTTGCGCGATCGCCAGGCCCAGCCCGGTGCCGCCAGTTTCCTGGTTGCGCGAGCCCTCGACCCGGTAGAAGCGGTCGAACAGCTTGCTGAGTGAATCGTTGGGAATTTGCTCCCCGTCGTTTTGCACCTTGATCACCACTTCAGAGCCCACGGCCTCGGCCGTCAGGAAAATGTGGTGGGCGCCTTTGCCGTACTTCAAGGCGTTGGCGATCAGGTTGTTGAAGACTCGGCCGAGCTTTTCGGTGTCAGCTTCCATCATCAGCGGATTCGGACGGCCGGACACCACAAAGCGCAGGTGGTGCTTTTGCCCTTCCAGCTCGAAACTGGCGGCCAGCTGTTCCAGCATCGCCAGCATGTCGAACTTCACTGGGTTCAGCGGCGTGGTGGTCTGGCGGACCTTCGTGTACTCAAACAGGTCCTCGACCAGCACCTTCATCTGCTTGGCCTTTAGGTACGCGGTGTGCGTGTACTTGACCAGCTCCTCATCGCTCTTGTACTGCTTGTCCTCGATCAGCCCAAGGTAGCCGATGATCGAGGTCAGCGGCGTGCGAATGTCGTGGGACACGTTGGTGATCAGCTCGTCCTTGCTGCTTTCGATCCGCCGTTCTTCTTCCATCGAGTTAACGGTAGAGTCGACCAGCGCGTTGATCGAGTTGATCACCTTTTGCAGGTCGGTGCTGACACTGAACTGAATGCGGTGATCCAGGTGACCATCGGCGATGTAATGCAGTTCGCGGATGACGTGGCGCATCTGGATCTGGCGATAACGGCGAATCAGGCGCCAGTACACGACAATCACATCGAGCACCGCCATGGCAACCATGAAGACGCTGCGCCAGGACCACAGGTGCTGCTTGTCCTGGCCGAACGTCAGCACGTTTTTGACGCTCCAAATCGAATCCTGCAGCTGCTGGCTGAGATCCACCAGCTCCTTGAGCAGGACGAACAGGGCAAAGTTGAGCATCAAAAGCAGCACGACGGTGACGACCCCTTCAGACCAGAGCTCGGATTTTTCCTTGCCGGTCAGGCGGACTTTTTCTCCCATGCTTAGGCCTCGACTTTGTAGCCGACACCCCAGACGGTTTCGATCACCTTTTCGCCGCCGGTGGCCTCTTCGATCTTGTCACGCAGGTGCGACACATGGACCATGACGGTTTTGGCCGACACGATCGACTCCTGCTGCCAGACCCGCTCGAAAATCTCATCGGCGGAAAAGACCCGGTTGGGGTGACTGGCCAGCAGGTACAAAATACCGAACTCAAGCGCCGTCAACTGGATCTGCTTACCGGTCAGTGTGGTAACTTCGTGGCTGTCCTTCATGATGGTGAGCGGCCCGACCTCGAGCTTATCCGGCTCGGTGTTGGTAACGTTGTTGGTGGAGCGGCGCAGCAGGCTCTTGACGCGCGCCATCACTTCCAGCGGATTGAACGGCTTGGTGACGTAATCGTCGGCGCCGGTAATCAGTCCCTGGATCTTATCCATATCGCCGGTCTTGGCTGACACGATGATGATGGGGATCTGCGAATCCTTGCGCACCTGCTTGACCACATCGATGCCGGACATGTTCGGCATCATGATGTCGAGGATCATCAGCGCGATGTCGGGATTCGTGGCCAGCTTCGTGATGGCCTCTTTGCCGCTGTATGCTTCAATTGGTTCGTAATGTTCATTTTTGACGTAAATGCTGAGGAGTTCAACAATTTCCTTGTCGTCATCCACAATGAGAATTTTCATGTTTAGGGCTCCTTTTAAATAAGGCTGCGAAGGCGGGCGGTTTTAGCCCGACAGCTAGCCTAGACACAGGCATTGCCGCTGCTTTTGGCGGCGAGGCCTGTGGCGTAGCTAGATGCTCGGGCGTTGCCCGCCGGAGCGCGACTAGGATAAGCTTGTGAAGCGGGGCGGTTTTAGTCCGAGCGCGACTAAGGCTGCAAAGGCGCATCTTCACCGCCGCTAAATGGACACGACTGACCGACTCCCATTTGCAGAAAAGTCTTCAGTCCGCCTTCATTGTACCAAAAGGACTGCAAGCCTGCTTACGCCTTTGGCCAGGAGCTGGAAATTCTTAAGGAAGTGGCCGCAAAAAGCCCCGGTGCAAGCGGGCTGCTTGCATCGGGGCCGAAAAGCGGTCGAATCAGTTTATTCAACCGAGTAATTAGGCGCTTCCTTGGTGATCTGAACATCATGCGGGTGACTTTCGCGCAGACCCGCGCCGGAGATTTGGATGAACTGGGCGTTATCCTGCAGGTCGGTCACTGTCTTGGCGCCGACGTAGCCCATGCCTGAGCGCAGGCCGCCGTCCATCTGATAAATCACATCGGCTAGACTGCCCTTGTAGGCAACACGGCCTTCGATGCCTTCCGGAACCAGCTTCTTGGCTTCGTTGACACCGCTTTGGAAGTAGCGGTCCTTGCTGCCGTGCGCCTGCTCCATTGCCCCGAGCGAGCCCATGCCGCGGTAGGTCTTGAACCGGCGACCCTGATAAATTTCCATGTCGCCAGGCGCTTCGTCGGTCCCGGCCAGCATGGACCCCAGCATGACGGCGGTGCCGCCAGCGGCCAGGGCCTTGACGATGTCACCAGAATACTTGATCCCGCCATCGGCGATGATGGCCTTGCCGCGCTTGCGCGCCTCGGTAGCCGAGTCATAAACGGCGGTCAGCTGCGGCACGCCGACACCGGCGACGATACGGGTGGTGCAGATGGAGCCAGGGCCGATGCCGACCTTGACCACGTCAACACCAGCGTCGTAAAGGGCTGCGGTGCCTTCTGCGGTGGCCACATTGCCGGCGATCAGCGTCGCGTTCGGGAAGTGGGCGCGGATCTCCTTGACCTTGCGCAGTACGCCGGCGGAATGACCGTGGGCCGTGTCGATGACGATGGCATCAGCGCCGGCATCCAGCAGCGCCTGGGCGCGCTCAAAGGTATCAGAGGTGACGCCGACCGCAGCGGCCACGAGCAGGCGGCCATGATCATCCTTGGCGGCAGCCGGGAACTCGACGACCTTTTCGATGTCCTTGATGGTAATCAAACCGGACAGGCGGCCGTCTTCGTCAACCAACGGCAGCTTTTCGATCTTGTGAGCCTGGAGAATCTGCTCAGCCTCCTGCAGCGAAGTGCCGGTTGGGGCCGTGATCAGGCCTTCCTTGGTCATCACGGAACCGATCGCGACGCTGTGATCGGTGACATAGCGCAGGTCGCGGTTGGTGATGATGCCGGTCAGCTTGCGGGAATCCTTGGAATCGACAATCGGTACGCCAGAGATACGGTACTTTTTCATCAGTGCATTAGCCGCTGAAACCGGGTCATTGGCCGTCAGGAAAAACGGGTTGATGATGACGCCGTTTTCGGAGCGCTTCACCGTCAGGACCTCGTCGGCCTGCTGGGCGATGCTCATGTTCTTGTGAATGACCCCGAGGCCACCCTGGCGCGCCATGGCGATGGCCATCGCGGAAGTGGTGACCGTATCCATGCCGGCGGACAGAATCGGAATGTTTAACTTCAGGTTCGGTGCGAGCTGCACTTTCAAATCAACATCTTGCGGCAAAACGTGACTTTCTGCAGGGATCAACAGCACATCGTCAAACGTAAATCCTTTACGCGCGAACTTCGTGTCCCAATTACTCAAGTGAGAGCCCTCTTTCGTTTTTTGTTGTTGACCAGCATAGCACTGGGAACCGTACAGCGTCAATGGAGACGCAAAAAACCGCGCTGAGCCTTGCCCCAGCGCGGTTTGTAAATGAAAAATATCTCATTTTTCAAGAGCCAGCTCCGAATGATTCGGCTCAATTACCCCAAGTTAAAATAGATCGTTCGTTATATTCAAGATTTATGTGACCCAAGGTAGCCAAAAGTTCGGCTTATTGGGCCATCAACCCACGCAGGTGGTAGCGTCGCTTGAGCAGGTAGTGAATACCGTACGTGACCACGGCCACGACCAGGTAAACCGGCCACTGCATTGGCGAGGTGATCGGCGACTTGATCATGCCGACCGCCCCAGCGGCCCAAGAGCCCACCAGGATGACCATGACCATCATCACCATGACCTGCCAGGTCTTGCGCCGGTCCGCCTTTTTCTTGGTGCTCCACTCATTGTAGTAGGCAAAGGCAAAGCCGGCGACGGCGGCCATCAGCAGCAGCGACAGCAGCCCGTTGCCGCTGGCGACTTGCGGCTTGTTGCGGTTGAAGTAGCCCATGACCCCGTACACTAAACCGAACATGCTGGAAAACAGGAACATCAAGTCCAGCCCGTTCAGCCAAAATGGCACCTTCTTGCGTTTCTTCGGTCGGTGGATCAGGCTGTTCGCCTTTTCCGTGACCGGGCCGTAAAGCTGAGTGGCCGGCTTACCTTGGTGCTGGGCCGTGATAATTTCCGGCAACATTTCCTGCAGCACGGTTTTTTGGCGCTCTTCCGACCACTGGTGATCGGTCAGGATCCGGCGCAGTTTGAACACGTACTCGTCATTTTTCTTCGAGAGCTTGCCCAGCAAGGCGTCGACGTCAACGACTTCCTCCACTGCTTCGGCTTCTTTGACTGGTTTTTCCGTCACAATTGTTCCCCCTAAACGTTGAACCGGAACTCGATGATGTCCCCGTCCTGCACTTCGTATTCCTTGCCTTCAGAGCGGTAACGGCCGGCTTCCTTGACCGCCTGCACCGAGCCGTACTTATCGAGGTCGGCAAAACTCATCGTCTCGGCCCGAATGAAGCCGCGCTCGAAGTCGGAGTGAATGATCCCGGCCACTTGCGGCGCCTTCATGCCCTTCTTGAAGGTCCAAGCGCGCGTTTCCGGCCCGCCGGCGGTGAAGAAGGTCGCCAGCCCCAGCAAGTGGTAACTGGCCTTGATCAGCTTGTCCAGCCCGGATTCTGACACCCCTTCGGCCTCCAGAAAATCGGCCTTGTCTGAGTCGTCCAGCTCGGCAATTTCCTCTTCGGTGCGGGCAGAGACCGCGATCACTTCCGCGTTCTCCTTGGCGGCCTCAGCCTTGATCTGCTGAACGTACGGCGACGCATCGGGATCGGCCATATCGGCCTCCGCGATGTTCGCGACATACAGGACGGGCTTGTCGGTCAGCAGGAACAGCCCGTGGACGATTTTTTGCTCGTCCTCGGTGAACGTCAAAGAGCGAACCGGCTTGCCGGCTTCCAGCACCGGCTTGATCTTTTCCAGCACGGCGAACTCCGCCTTGCCTTCCTTGTCGCCGCTTTTGGCGACTTTCTGGACCTTGGTGTAGCGCTTGTCAACGGAATCGAGATCGGCGATGGCCAGCTCTAAGTTGATCGTCTCCATGTCGTCCAGCGGGTCGACCTTACCGGTGACGCTGGTGATTTCGTCGTCGTCGAACGCGCGGACCACGTGCACGATGGCGTCGACCTGGCGAATGTTCTCCAGGAACTTGTTGCCCAGGCCTTCACCCTTGGACGCGCCCTTAACGATGCCGGCGATGTCCGTGAACTCAAAGGTCGTGTGGATGATTTTCTTGGCCGGGATCAGCTCGTCGATGCGGGCCAGGCGGCTGTCCGGCACTTCGACCATGCCGACGTTGGGGTCGATGGTCGCAAAGGGGTAGTTCGCCATTTCGGCGCCCGCCTTTGTGATCGCGTTAAACAATGTGGACTTACCGACGTTGGGCAAGCCGACGATACCTGCTGTTAATGCCATTGCGTTACTCACTTTCCTTTTCGCTGTTTGCTTTTACCAGGATCTTCTTCATTTTATGATCGAAATCATGACGGCTCATCATGACGATGTGCCCGCACCCGGTGCATTTGATCTTGATGTCCATACCGACACGAATGATCTCCCAGTCGTTGGTGCCGCAGGCGTGCGGCTTTTTCATCAGCACGCGATCGTGCAGCTCATACATCCGGATTCCCCCTTGCTGATTAATTCAGGTCAACGTTGAACAGATCCAGCAGGCGGGTGAGGTCGTCTTGGGTTTCAAAGTCGATCTCAATTTTACCCTTGCCCTGCTTGCTTTGGGCGATGTTGACCTTGGTACCGAAGCGATCCTGCAGCTGGTGCTCGCTTTCGCGTAAAAATGGCGACTTGGGCGCAGGCTTCTTGGCGGGCTTTGCGCCCTCGTTCATCTGGTTGATCAGGCGCTCCAGCTGGCGGACGGTCAGGTTGTCCTGCACCGTCTTTTTGGCCAGCGGCACCAGGCGCTTCTTGTCCTTGAGCGACAGGAGCGTGCGGGCCTGGCCCATTGACAGCTTTTTCTCGTTCAGCAGCTTCTTGACCGCGTCCGGCAGGGTCAACAGGCGCAGGTAGTTGGCGATGTATGGCCGACTCTTACCGAGGCGCTTGGAGACTTCCGCCTGGGTCAGGCTGAGCTTCTTGATCAGTGTATCATAAGCCTGCGCCTCATCGAGCGGGGTGAGGTCCTCGCGCTGCAGATTCTCCAGCACCGCGATTTCCATCATTTCTGGATCGTCAAAGGTCCGAATGATCGCCGGAATGGTCTTCTTGCCGGCAAGCTTGGACGCACGGAACCGCCGCTCGCCGGTGATGATCTCGTAACCGGAGACGCTTTTGCGCACGATAATGGGCTGAAACACCCCGGTTTGCTTGATCGACGCGGCCAGCTCGCTTAAGGCCGCCTGGTCGAACGACTTGCGCGGCTGGTACGGGTTCGGGCGAATGTCCTTGAGGGGCAGTTCGTCCACATTGTTCACCGTCAGATCTGGGCTTTCGAAGTCCTTGAAAATGGCATCGATGCCTCGCCCTAAGCCTTTGTTGTTTTTATTCACCATGGGCCGCTAGCACCTCCTTAGTCAACGCTTCGTATACTTCTGCGCCTTTGCTCTTCGGATCGTAATCAATGATTGGCAGGCCGTAGCTCGGCGCCTCTGCCAGACGGGTGATGCGCGGAATGACCACATCGTACACCTTGTCGCCGAAGTACTTGCGCACCTCTTCGATCACCTGCGCGCCCAAGTTAGTGCGGGCGTCGTACATCGTGAGCAGCACGCCTTCGATACTCAGCGTCGGGTTAAAGTGCTTTTGCACCAAACGCACCGTGTTGAGCAGCTGGCTCAACCCCTCCAGCGCGTAGTACTCACTTTGGACCGGAATCAGAATCGAGTTGGCCGCGGTGAATGCGTTGATCGACAGCTGGCCCAAAGACGGTGGGCAATCGATCAGCACGTAGTCGTACTGGTCGAGCACCGGCTGCAGGCCCAGCTTGAGCCGCATTTCGCGCGCCATCTGGTTGGTCAGCTCGATTTCCGCGCCGGCCAGTTGAATGGTGGCGGGCACGATCGAGAGGTTCTGGTGTTTGGTTTTCATGATGGCCGACTGAATCGGCTCTTCCGAAACCAGCACATCGTAGATATCCTTTTCGACTTCGGCCTTTGGCACGCCAACGCCGGACGTGGCATTGCCCTGGGCGTCAGCGTCAACAATGAGGACGCGTTTACCGGCACTGGCCAGACAGGCCCCCAAATTGATGGTCGTCGTGGTTTTCCCGACGCCGCCTTTTTGGTTCGCGATTGCGATTACATGTGCTGCCATCTTGCCCTCCTACTTCTTTCCCTTGGGAATCTCGATGATGAAGCGGTAGGCCGCAGCGGTCTCCTCTTCCTTCACCTGCGGGGTCAGCCCGGCGTCTTCGATCAGCTTGACCGACTGTTTCAAGGTGTTGACCGCCATGCGCGCGTCCTTGGTGATCGGCTTGCGGCGCCGGCGCGGCTTCTTGGCCTTGCCTTGGTCCTTCGCCGCGGTCGTCGACTTGACCTGCTCGACGGCGGCATCGGCGGGTTTCACGCCCAGCGTTTCATCGACCAGCTGGGCGGTTTCCTTCACGGTCAGGTGATTGGCCAAAATCTCGTGCAGCAGCAGCTGCTGGTGGTAATCATCCACTTTCAGCAGCTCGCGGCCGTGGCGCTCGGACAGCTGGCCGTTCATGATCGCATCTTGGACCGAATCGGACAGCTTCAGCAGGCGCAGCTTATTGGCGACAAACGACTGGCTCTTGCCCAGCTGCTTGGCCAGGTCCTGTTGCGTCATCGCGTTCAGCTTCATGAGGTCGGTGTACGCCTCGGCCTCTTCGATTGGGGACAGGCCCTCGCGCTGCAGATTTTCAATCAGCGCCATCGCTGCCGATTCCTCATCGCTCATTTTCTGAACAATGGCCGGTGCCTTCTCAAAATGCAGCGACTGCATCGCGCGAAAGCGGCGCTCGCCGGCGATGATCTCGTAGTGGTCAGACTCGTACTCGCGCACCACAATCGGCTGAAGCAGCCCGTGTTCGGAAATCGTGTCCGCCAGTTCTTTGATGGCGTCCGGACTGAACACCTTGCGGGGCTGGAAGCGGTTGGGCACGATGGCAGATAACGGCAGCTCTTGCACGACCGTGTTATTGCTTTGCGGTTTTTTCTTACCAAAAAAGAGTGCCAATGGCTAACCTCCTAACGGTTGCTTACTGGGGGTTCCCGGTTTGCGCGGGAACCGGCCCGGGGTGGTGCTGACTTTGTCGACAACAATCAGGGTGCGCGGATCGCCGGTTTTCGGCAGGCTGAGGGTTTTCACTTGATTGAGCTTGCCGCCCAGCTCCCCGAACGCGGTTTTGGCATGGGTGATTTCTTCCTCGCCCTTGCTGCCCTTCAGCGCGACAAACTGGCCGCCCGGCCGCACCAGCGGCAGGCACAGCTCAGCTAGCACGTTCAGCGGCGCCACGGCGCGGGCAACCACCACATCATAGGCCTCACGGTGCGCACTGCGCTTGCCGCCGAACGTCTCGGCCCGGTCGTGGTAAAGGTGGACGCTGCTGAGGCCCAGCGTCTGAACCAGCGCTTCGAGAAATGCGATCCGCTTGTTGAGCGAATCAACGATCGTCACGTCCAGCTGCGGCGCCATGATCTTGACCGGCAGGGACGGAAAACCTGCCCCGGCCCCGACGTCACACACCGTCAGGGGTTCGGTCAACAACTGCGGCGCAGCGGCCAAAAGCGTCAGGGAATCATAAAAGTGCTTGAGGTAGACTGCCGGCTGCTCGGTGATCGCCGTCAGGTTCACGTGTTCGTTGGCTGCCACCAATTCCTGGTAGTAGCGCGCGAATTGTGCCAGCTGTGCGGCGGTAGGCGCAGTCCCCAGTGCCGCCACCGCGGCCTTAAACTCGGCTTCATCCATTAGTCTGCCTCCCTTCTCTGCCCGGGTTTAGCCCCGCACAGTGTGAAACTTTTTACTGGTTTCACGACACCCTCTAGTTTAACTTAATCGGCCGCCAGTCACAACCTGACATCCGGGCCGAAAAACACTGCCCACCGCGATTGGCCGCGTTTTCGCCGCCGCCTTGGTGCTTTTGCTTTACGGCTTCGTGTGCTAAAATTGTGCGCAAGTAGAACGAGAAAGGAAGCGCGCTATGGCAGAGCCAATTCGCATCGCTTACTTATATGAAGACCTGATGAACACGTACGGGGACAGCGGCGACGTCAAGATCCTGCGCTACTGGCTGGGCCAGGAAGGCTACTCGGTCGTTGTGGACAACGTCAGCTTGGGCACCCCGTTTAACGCGGCGGACTATGATTTTGTCTTCTTCGGCGGCGGCCAGGACTACGAGCAAACCGTTGTGGCCAAGGACCTGCCCCGCTTCAAGGACACGCTGACCACTTACATTGAGGCGGGCAAACCGATGCTGGCCATCTGCGGCGGCTACCAGCTGCTCGGCGCCTACTACAAGACCTCAGACGGTACCACCATCAAGGGCCTCGGCATCCTGCCGCTGCACACCGTGTTCAAGGCGGACGCGCGCATGATCGGCGACACCGAGTTTGAAACCGAATACGGCACAGTCAAGGCGTTCGAGAATCACAGCGGCCGCACGTACTTTGACGACAAGGACAAGCTGCACCCACTGGGCAAAATGATTCAAGGCTACGGCAACAACCCAGATGACGGCGTGGAAGGCATGCGCTACAAAAACACGTTTGGCAGCTACGCCCACGGCCCGATCCTGCGCAACGCAAACATCGCCAAGGCCATCGCCAAGCTCATTGTCAAAAGCCACCTGGACCGCGTGGGTCAGCCCACCGCCTAAGTACGCAAAAGCACCCCACCAAGTCATCAGGCTTGGTGGGGTGCTTTTCGGTTAAAGCTTAATCTTCTTCGATCACGGTGCCGGCGTTGGGGCCAGCATCGAGCTTGATGATGCGGTCAACGGAAATCACCACTGCGGCAATTGCGGCCGGCAGGTGCTTGCTTTGCGCAAAGGCCTGCGCGTCGTCAAAAATCTTGCCATCCTTGTGAATTTCAACGGTGCCCTCAAAGCGGAAGCCCTTGAGCTTGCTGCGGTCGACTGAAGCCACCGCGGCCTTGCCGTTGTTTTGCAGGTTGTGCCAAGCGTGACGCCCGGTTTCCTCGTTGTAGATCAGGTGATGGTCATCAAAGACCCGCATGGTGCCTTTCGGGCCGACTTGCGGATTCCCATTTTCATCCGCCGTGGCTAAAAAGTTGAGTTGTGAGCCGATCATGTCTTTCATTTCTTGTGTCAATGTCGCCATGAGATCAGATCCTTTCGCTTACTTTTTGTTACCAGAACAGTATACCACACCAGCGGGCTAACGGCGCCGCGGCCACCAAAAACTAATCAGCAGCGCCAATAGGCCACCCATCACCAAACCCACCAGGCCAACGAGAAACGGGTTGGGTGCCAGCGGCCGCAGCAGCCACCATTCGACAACTGCCAGGGTCGTCAAACCGGCGACCAGCCCAAGTGAGGCCCATAGTCTGCGCCGCATCACAGCCGTGCCAAGATTGTATAGCGGGTCGGCTTCTCCTTGCCGGCATTCGGATCCGTGTCGGCGCCTTCGTAAAACACATCAAAGCGGCCCTGACCGTCCTTGGCCACGATCAGCCCCTTAGTCGAGGCGTGGTCCACCTTAAAAATCTCCGCCGACCGCCGTGCGGCCTGGAAATCGTAGTCGCTGGCGATGGCGTCACCGGGATTGAAGAAAATGGTTTCTTCTGCCATATTGCTCACTCCTTTGCGTGTGCCTGCACGTCCTTGACCTTCGCGATAATGGCCTTCACGAACGCCGCGAACGCCGGCATGTCAGACTTTTCGGCGCCTTGCTCGATCTTGACCGGGGCCGCCCCGACCACGGCGCCAGCTTGCTCAAACGCGGCGTCAAACAGGTCAGGCGCGGTGTTGTAATCCTTGCCGTACCACGGGTCGCCGGTGCCAGCCACGCCGACGACGACTGGCTTGCTGAGATCCACCTGCGGAATGTCTTCATAGAAGTCATTGACTGGCGGCGGCACAATGCCGCCCAGCCAGGTGTAGGTGGAAATGATCACGGCGTCGTAATTGGCCATCACCGCGGCGTCGGTTTGCTGCATCTGACCCACCGTGACCGTTGCCCCTTCGCATTCAAAGAACAGCTGCAAAATCCGGGCCATCCCTTTGGCGTTACCCGTCACGGATTCGTACAAGATCAAAATCGTCATCGCGCTCACCTCTGCCTCCAGTATACCCTGTCAGGCGGGAGAGGGAAAAGGGTTTCAGGCTACAGGCTGCGAAGGCGAGCGGGTTTAGCGGGATGGGTAGCCTAGCTCAGTGCATTGAAGCCGTACTTTGGCTTCGAGGCACTGAGCGTAGCTAACCACTCCCGCGTTGCTCGCCTGAGCGCACCTACGCAAAAAGCCGCCGAGTCTCCTCAGCGGCTTTTCCACTAAACTTAGTCCGCGTAGTTAAAGTGAGTCAAAGGCGCGTGCTTCACGTCCTCGATGGTCTTGGTGCCAGCAAGCTGCATGGTGATCTCAAGCTCGTGGTTGAGCTCTTCGAAGACGGACTGGACGCCTTGCGCGCCGCCCAAAGCCAGACCGTAAATGACCGGCCGGCCCATGGCAACCAGGTCCGCACCTGCAGCCAGCGCCTTGAAGACGTGGCTGCCGCGACGAACGCCGGAGTCAAAGATGATCGGAACCTGGTGGTTAACGGCCTTGGCGATGGCTGGCAGGACATCGATCGATGCCGGGCCACCGTTCAGCTGACGGCCGCCGTGGTTGGAGACATAGATGCCGGCGGCGCCAGCACCAATTGCGCGCAGCGCGTCTTCTGGAGACTGAATGCCCTTGACGATGACAGGCAGGTGCGTGTAGTCCGCGATGCGGCGCACGTCGTCCTCAGAGATCTTCTGAGCGGCACTGGCGTAAATCTCGCCGATGCCCTTGCCCTTGCCGTCGCCTTCGGAGAACTTGGTCAAGTTCGCCATCGGGATCGGGAACTGGAAGTTATTGACGATATCGGCTTCACGGTAGCCATCAACGGTGGCGTCGACGGTCAATAGAATCGCCTTAACGCCGGCCTTAACGGCTTCGTCCAGGAGGCTTTCGTTAAAGGTCCAGTCCTTGCTCGTGTACAGCTGGAAGAACTGAGGCGCACCGTTGCCAGCTGCCGCAGTGTCAGCAATCGAGGTGGAAGAGTAAGTACTCTGCGCCATCAGACCGCCAACGGCCGCAACGCCGCGCGCGGTGTCCTTTTCGCCTTGACTGTGGGCTAGGCCCTGAGCCGCAGTGGGTGCCATCATGATCGGGGTCTTCAGGTCAAGGCCGAAGACGTGAGTCGCCGTGCTTGGCTGCTCGATGTTCGACAAGGCCTTAGGAACGATCTGCAGATGACCAAACGCGGCCGTGTTCTGGCGCAAGGTCCAGTCATCCTCGGAGCCGCCCGCGATGTAGCCGAAGCCGCCAGTTGGGATGATCTTCTTGGCCTCTGCCTCAAGGCTTGGCAGGTTGACGATGTCCAACTTCTGTTCGCGATCACTTTGTTCGTAGCCATTTGTTAAAGTCATATTGATTGCCTCCAATGGGTTAATTGATTACGAGTACAATCATATCACTTACATTTTATAAGTAAACAGGAAATGGCTAACTTTTTGCAAGTAAACTAAAAACCAGGCTCAGCGCCCGGTTTAATTGACTTGATTGACGAATTTTCAGTGGCGTCATTCGTGCGTCACCAATAATTTCAACTTTAACCCCAGTCCTGTCGCATAGCGATCCAGCGTCCTGAGTGATGGCAAGGAGTCCATGCGCTCGATTTTTGCCAGCTGCGGTTGCTTCATCCCGATTTTTTGCGCGAGGTCGTGCTGCGACAGCCCCTGCCGGATGCGTTCACTGTGAAGTGCGGCAAGGGTATCGATCACCTCAAGCTCCTCTGAAGAAAACGCCTCGTCCATCTTACTTTCAAAGTTTTTCCAAGTTGCCATTAGCGTTTCCCCTTTCGCTTTAACCAATCCTCAAGCCGCGAGAGTGCGCGGAGGATTTCCCGCGGATCTGTGCGGTTTTGACGTTTTGTATAGTGGGACAGGATGACGTACCGGTCCTTACCCGAAAAGGAGAAGAACACCCGCTCAGGGAGTGGGCGCAGTTCAAACAGCCTCGAAGTATAGCCCTTCAGCTCCTTTACCTGGGGCATCCTTAATGCAGGGCCTAAATTTTCCAGCAGTTTCATCTGGTATCTCATCTTCTTGAGGACCATTCTATCCGTCTGATCATGGCTAATCAGCAATTTCTCCAGATATGTTTGGAAGTCGCTATATCCGTCCTTGTCTTCATAGAAATCGATGATATACATGGAGGCACTCACTTTCCTAAGGCGCCTTCGCCAATAATGTTAACACGTTTGCTATTGTCTGAAAATAGCAAACGTGTTAACTTTTCCGGTCAACAGTTGATACACACAACTATTACGCAGAGGGCGCTGAATATCCTCAATGCCCGTCCTGCGTTTCACCGGTTAATACACTTTTACCAAGAACGGTGGAAGCTAAAAAAGAAGCCAGTCACAACGGCTGACTCCAAACTCATCTTATAGATTAACTAGTCCACCGCTGCCTCTGGTGCCTTGCTGCCGGTCAGTATAAAGTGAATCGCATCCTGAAGCTCGCTTTCACGAAAGAAGCGGATGTCAGGATCTTTGCCGAACCGGTCCACTTCGATCACCGGTTCAAAGCCAGAAAAGCGCAGCAGCATTTTTTGCAACCAGGCGTTCCAGACCTCAGTGGTCAGGCCTTGGTGATTGGCCAAGTTGCGGCGAATGATCACGTTCTTGTTCTCGAAGCGCCGCACGCGCATCGGCGTGTCCTGGGCGTTTGCCAGCGTATTCAGATAAGCAAAGCGATCCATGAATACCAACTCCTTCCACTAGCCTCTTCAACAATTCTCCTTACTTTTATTATACAAACATCTGTTCGTTTTTGCAACCAAAACAACTTCGCTGCGCATTTGGCTTGAAATTCGGTATACTAGACGTAGAACATGAATCAAGGAGGTTCACACTAGTGAATGAAAAAGACCAACTGAGCGCTTTTGCACGCGAGATCATTGAGTTCCAGCGCAAGAATGACCTCACGGATACGGAAATGGCACTAAACAGCCACGTGTCGGTGGAACACATCCACAACATCAAGGCGATGCGTGAGCAGCCGGAAGCAAGCGTTGTGGCCAGCCTCCGCGACTACATGGAACACAAGCCAACCGGCAAGTAAATCGCTTAACCCAAAACGAGCCGCCCATCCCCTATCGGATGAGCGGCTCGTTTGTCTTTAATCAGTTTGTTTGGGCACGATCTTCATCAGCGTGTCGTTAGGAATGCGGATCAGGTCAAAGCGCTCGGCGACGTGGCCAACGTGCATGCCCAAGCCGTTGAGGACTGTCGGCTTGAAATGCGCGGTCATGGTCGCCACATAGGCTTTTTCTGTTGTGCCATCCAGCGCAATCAACTTCTTGTGGTCCCACGGGTACATGCTGGCCTTCATGGTCAACGGGTCGCTGCCCAGTGAAATATCGGCGTCACGGCTGTTGGTCTGGTTCTTAGCGCCGGCCGTCCAGTAGGTGTAGTAGCGCACCGGCTGCTTGCCATTGCCGGACGCCACCGTCACGTAGTAAGACCGCGTAGCGCCGGTTTGCAAAATCAGCGGGTGGTAGGCGTAGCGCACGCTGACGACACGGCTGTCGGCGTAATCGATCGGCCGCAGCCAAGAGACCCAGACCATGAAGTAGGCGGCCGCGACCAGGATGACCACTTCAACGAGGTCGACCAGCCAGGTCGGGCCCGGCTTTTTACCGGTCACCACCATTTTGAGGTGGCGGGAGCGGATGTTCCAGATGATGAAGCCAAGGTACGCTGCAAGCAGCACCCAGGCGATGACACCGAGCCAATTCCACATAGTCTTTCCTCCAAGCGTTAGTGCTGTGCGTCTGCCTGTGCGACCGCCTGTTGACCGAGCAGGTTCAGGTAATTCCACGGCCGGTCATACCAGGGATTGAACAGCATATCCACGTAGGCCAAGTCATCGATCGTGTTGCGGTTTTGAATCATCACTGACAGCAGGTTAGCCGACTGCGCAACGTCGTACTGTGAAAACAGCTGGCCGCCCAGGATACGGCGATTACTGCGGTCGTACACCAGGCGCAGGGACACCCGCGCGGTCGTCGGCATGAACTCAGGCCGATAATTATCCACTAGGTCCGCGGCCGCCGCGTCAAAGCCGGCCTTTTTTGCGCGGCTCAGGGTCATCCCGGTGCAGGCCAGCGTTTTGTCGTAAAGCCGCAGCGCCGAGGTCGCCTGCGTGCCCATGTAGCGCGTGTGGTTGCCGAACACATTGATGCCAGCGAGTTTGCCCTGGCGCACCGCGTTAGTGGCCAGCGGCGCATAGGCATCCTTATGAGTCGGATTAAAATGAACCGCCACGGTGTCCCCCGCCGCGTAAATGTCAGGCGATGAGGTCTGCATATAGTCGTTGACGTGGATCGACCCGTCGGCGTTCAGATTGACCTGCCCATCCACCAGCTCCGTCATCGGCTGGAACCCGACGCAGACAACCGCTAAGTCCGCCTGCCACTCACCCTTGTCGGTGGTGATAAAGACGTGCTGGTCATCGCTGTCAAACTTTAAGGCAATCTCTTGCAGGTGAGAATCGACACCGTGCGCCAAAAGCTCAGCTTCAACCTCTTCGGCCAGCGGCGTGTCGACATAATGACTCAGCAGATGGTGCACCCCATTGATGAACAAAATGTCGTGGCCCGTGCGGCTGTATGCTTCGGCCAGTTCAACGCCGATGTAACCGCCGCCGATGATGGCAATTTTGTCGGCCCCTTCAGCGGTTTGCTTAATGGCCAGCGCGTCATCGTAGTTCTTGCACATCAAGACCCGCGGCACACTGACGCCTTGAATCGGCAGAATCACCGGGTAACTGCCGGTGGACACGATCAGCTTATCATAGGTCGCGGAGAACTTTTCGCGCGTGGCCATGTTTTGAATTGCGAGGCTGTGGTGCTTGCTGTCGACACGCAGGACATCGTGCTGCAAGTGAACATGAATGTTCGGGCCTAACGCCTCCAGGCTCTCCTTGCTGGCGTAAAACAAGGTCTTCGGGTCCGTCACAGTGCCTTCCAGGTACAGCGCGATCCCGCAGGAAAGAAATGAAATGTCGTCGCGGCGTTCATAAACATCGACCGTAGCCTCCGGGTGGGCCGCCGCAATCTGCGTGACCGCGGCCGTCCCAGCATGCGTGCAACCGACAATGGCAATCTTCATGGCGGACTTTCCTCCTCGCTCAAATTCATTACTACCATTATTACACGATTGTATGGAAAGCAAAAGGCGGCACACTATCAGTTTTTGTAAGATTCACGCTACAATTAAACCAAACCACCTGTTACGCCACAATCGGAGGTGAAACATATGAAAATCGCACTGATTGGCGCCGGCCCGCGCGGCCTGCTGGTCCTTGAGCGCCTGGTGGCCTGGCAGCAAGCTGTCGAAACGCCCTTGACCGTCACCTTGTACGACCCGTTCCCCGTCGGTGGCCGCGTCTGGCGGCAGGACCAAGACCCGCATCTGATCATGAACACCGCCGCCCAGCACATCACCCTGTTTTACGATCGCACCGTTGAAGACCCGGGGCCCGTCATGCCCGGTCCCGACCTGGCGCAGTGGGCCAAGCAAGACGCCGCGGCGTACATTGGCCAAGCCGGCGGGCCGAACGCTTCGGCCATGACGCAGGCCGCGGCGACATTGGGGCCCAACGACTACCCGCCGCGCGCGCTATACGGCTACTATCAGAGCTGGTTCTACGCGCAGATGCTCAGGCGCAAGTCCCAGAATATGACCATCGCGTTTCGTCAGGCCACCGTGATGGCCGTTAAGCCCGGGCCGCCGTACGCCGTGATGACCGAGGCGGCCAGCGAAAATTTTGACGGCGTCGTCATGGCGCTTGGCACCATCGAAAACACGCTGACTCGCGAGCAGGCCGCCTTGCAGCGCTTCGCCCAGGCGCAAAATCGCTTCTACCTGCCGCCGGGCTTTCCGGCCGAGGGGGACCTGAGCACCCTGACCCACCAAGACGTCGTGATCCTGCGCGGACTGGGGCTGAGCTTCTTCGACTTTGTCAGCCGACTCACCGAGGGCCGCGGCGGCACTTTCACGGTAGAGGCTTCAGGCGATTTAACCTACCATGCCAGCGGCAAAGAACCCCACCTTCTGGCCGGTTCGCGCCGCGGCCTGCCCTATCACGCCAAGGCAGCCAACGAAAAAGCCCCGGGTGAACTATGGCCCGCGCGCTTCTTGACGGGGCCGCAGCTAGCGGCATGGGAAAAGGCAGGCCCGCTGGCCGGCGACACCTTCTGGCAGGGTCTGCAGCGCGAGGTCGGTTTCGTGTACTACTCGCTGCTGCTGGCCCAGCGCCACCCCCATCTCGACCTGGCCGCGTTTCAATCCGCCTACCTGCAGCAGCCCGAAGCCGCCGTGCGCGCGCTGCACCTGCCGGCCAGCGAGCGGCTCGACTGGGACAAACTGACCACCGTCCCCGCAGGCGAGCTGCAAGCGGCCATTCAAAATTACCTCGCGGCAGATGCCAAGGGCGCCGAACGCGGCAGCAAAACCGACCCCACTGCCGCCGGGCTGGAGGTGCTCCGCGACCTGCGCGACGCCGTGCGCCAGGTGGTGGCGCGCGGCCTGTTCAGCGACGACGAGTACCTGGACTTTTTCCTGCGGTGGTTCAATGGGACCAACGATTTCCTGTCGATCGGCCCGCCGGCGCTGCGGATCAAGCAGCTGCTGGCGCTGAGCCGCGCCGGGGTCATCACTTTTTTGCCGCGCCAGATGACCATCACCACCCAGGGGCGCTACTTCATCGCCGGGACGAAAACCGACCCTACTTTCAAGGCCCCGGGCACGGCACTGATCGAGGCGCGCGTCCCCGCCGCCAACGCGCCGACTGCCAAAGACCCCCTGCTCACCCAGCTGCGCCACGATGACATGGCGACGCTGCGCGAACTCCAGCTGGCCGGCGACCGCCGCTTCCAATCTGGGGCCGTCTTGGTCGACCGCGACACCGCGCAGCTGCTGGACAGCCGCCACCGGCCTCAAGGCAAGCTGTTTTTCTGGGGCGTGCCGACGGAAGGCGTCAACTGGCTGACCACTGCCAGCCCGCGCCCTTACGTAAATGACGTCAACTTGCGCCAGGCCAACCGGATCGCACGCCAACTGCTGAAGTAAGCCGCGGGGCCCGTTTTGATATGGTAGAATTGAGCCATCATCAAAGGAGGGTCAGCCTTGTTTCCGTATGCCAAGTTGCGCACGTTGAACGGTTTGGAGTCGTCGGTTTACACTTATATTAACCAGCACCAGGCCGAAGTGGAGCACATGACGATCCGCGAGCTGGCGGAAAACGCGCATGTCAGCACCACGACGGTCCTGCGCTTTGCCAACAAAATGGGCTACGAGGGCTACTCCGAGCTGCGTTACGCCTTAAAGCGCAGCCGCGCGGCGGTGGCCGAGTCTGCCCCCTTATCGGACCAAGACATGTCCGCGCCCTTGGCCGAGTTCTTTGAGACCGTGACGACGCCGGAATTCAGCAAGCTGGTCGATCAGGCCGTCGCCCACCTTGAAGAAGCGCCGCTGGTCCTGCTTTGCGGCATCGGCACCGGCGCAGCCTTGGCCGAGTACGGCGCGCGCTTTTGGTCAAACAGCGGGACCTTTTCGCTGGCCCTGACCGATCCTGACTACCCCTTCCCAGCGCAAACCGCGGTGCTGCAAAACACCGTGATGGTCGCGCTGTCGGTTTCCGGCGAATCGCAGCCAGTGATCGACATGGCCACCCGCGCCCAGCAAACCGGCGTTTATGTGATCGCGATGACCGATCACGCCGACTCCACGCTGGCCCACCTCGCCGACCTGGTCATCACGTATTACCTGCCGGAACTGACGCGCGGCGCCTTGAACCTGACCACGCAGGTGCCGATCATCTACCTGCTGGAGCTCATCGCCCACCGGCTGGAGCAGCCCCGCTAACAAATTGACCCACCAAAAAGCAAGCTGAAGCCCTCAGCTTGTTTTATTTTGGTTATTTGTTTTTTAGTGGGGTCAAATTCTTTCTTTCTGTGGTGCAAACGGTTACACTAAAAATGTGGTTAACCACTCGGCGGATTTTTCCGCCGCTGCTTTCCGCATTGCGGGCTCATCAGCCTGGCAGACGTGTCAGACCAAATAAAATGAGAACGCTATCCGGAACCGTTTTCGCGCAAGGGCACTGCCGGCGCTGGCCAAGTCAGCATCAATTGTTCACATTCCGTATGCCAGTGCCAAGCCCCTGCACGGGGGTAAACATTTTTTGGGAGGAATTTTCTATGCAAGCCATTATGAACCTGCTGGAAAAGTACGTCGTCCCAGTGGCTGCTAAGATCGGGTCGATTCCTTGGCTGGTCGCGCTGCGTGATTCATTTATCGCCACGCTGCCGATCACCATGGCCGGCTCTCTTGCAACCCTGCTGAACGCGCTGCTTTCCACCTACCCTGCACAGTGGGGTTGGACAAGTTTTGTCAATGCCGTGCAGCCGATCATCATGATCGACAACACCGTGTCCGTTGGTTCTTTGACCATCTTCGCCGTCTTCTTCTCCGCCATGTGGGGCTATCACCTCGCTGAAGCGTACCAGGTCGACGGGGTCGCCGGAACCTTGATTTCACTTTCCGCCTTCTTCATGGGCATCAACAGCAGCGCCAGCCTGGCCCTCACCGGCAAGCTGAGCAAGTCTGCGGTTAAAGTCATCACCACTGCCGGCGGCTCCTACGCCAATGGCAGCCTGTCCGTACCGAACGCCTTTGGCACCGCGAACCTGGGCTCTTCAAGCCTGTTCACGGCCATGATCTTCGGCGCGATTGCCACCGTCGTTTACATCTGGTTGATGAAGAAAGACATCTCCATCAAAATGCCTGACACCGTGCCGCCGGCTGTTTCCAAAGCCTTCACGACTCTGATTCCTGGGATCGCGGCACTGTATGTCATCGCCATCATCACTTACCTGTTCCAGACTTTGACTGGCCAGGCCTTCGGTGACTGGCTGTCTGCCACCATCCAGGCGCCACTGCTTCACGCCGGCCAAGGTGCTGGCATGGTTATCCTGGTTGCCCTGCTGGTTCAGGTCTTCTGGTTCTTCGGGATTCATGGCCCGAACGTCATGGCACCAATTCTGGAATCCATCTGGGGCACTTCCCAGATTGCGAACATCCAGGCCTTCGCCAACCATGATCCGCTTCCTTACAAGTGGGTTCGTGGTTCCTTCGATGCCTACGTTTGGTTCGGCGGTTCAGGTGGTACCATCGTCCTGCTGATCGCCATCCTGCTGTTCTCGAAGCGTGCTGATGAAAAAGCCGTCGCAAAACTTGCTTTTGCCCCTGGCCTCTTCAACATTAACGAACCAGTCATGTTCGGGCTGCCAATCGTTTTGAACGCGATCTACTTCATCCCGTTCATCGTGGCACCAGTTCTGAACACTGCCATTGCTTACTTCGTCACTGCTGCTGGCTGGGTTGGCCCAGTCAAGATCGCGGTTCCTTGGATTACCCCACCGATCCTGAACGCCTTGATGGCGACCGGGTTCGACTGGCGAGCCGCGGTACTGGCCCTCGTCAACATGGTCATTGCGTTCTTCATCTGGGTACCATTTGTTATGGCATCCAGCCGTGTTCAAACGGACGCGCCTGACGACGGCACTGCCGCTTAACCGTATGAGCCACTGGTTGTCTTTACCCAACCAGTGGCTTATTATTAACACTAGTGACTGCCGCAACCGGTTTCTTCTGCGGCAGTTTCCCTATTAAATCGAACATAAAGGAGTCAGATAACATGGTTGTTGTTAGTTCTGCACTGTATCTGGATAAGATGATCGCCGTTTTGGAAGCTTACGATGAAGATGGCGTCACCTTCAAGCTGAATAGCAAGCAGGGCATGCGTGCCACATTCAGCACCACTGCCACCGACTTGGATGCGGCGGCCAAAACCGCCAAAGCAGAGATCAAGAAGCAAAGCTGGGCTTCCGCGATCCTGTTCACCGTCGGCGTCGCCTAACTAGCGATGAAGGGACATTACAGTTCCGGTATGTTATCACTGGCCATCGGGTTTTACGTCATCATGATCAGCCCACAAGGCCCCGGGACCCAGAACCTGGACCCCGGACTCCTGACGCTCGGTATCGCTCTGGTGGTGCTTGGGTTCGTGCTGATAACACACCGTCGCCGGCGCACCAAGTCATCCAGCGATAGTAAGTAACTTGTTGTGCCAATTGCGGCCTCGCACATGATGTGCGGGGCCGCTTTTTTGATTGATTTATTTATTTTCCCGTGGGAAGCTTGATTTAGGAGGCGAAGAGAAAATGAAATCATGGGGAATCGTGGTCGCTGTGAGCGTGGGGTTCACTCTGGCCAGTTGTCGCAGTCAGCAGCCCAAGCCAACAAAGAGTACCACCGCGAGCAGTAGTGCGGTGGCGCATAAGCCTAGCGCGGTTAGCAAGCTGAAGTGGAATGCGGATAAGGCGAAGTCGCTAGAGACGTATATGAAGGGTTTTGGCCCACTGATGCAACAGAATTATTCTAAGGTCGACGCGAAGACCGCGACGAAATGGCGGGGTCTGGATCTCAGCAAGGTGATGCAAAAAAAGACGCCCATCACAATTGACGGCCACCAAACCACGGTTAACTGGCTGCCTAAAGCGTCTCGCGGAAGCCGGACCAAACTCAACGTGGTCGCAGTTTACGCAGATGATCATGCGGGGATCTTGTATCTCTTCACGCTGAAAGAAAATAGCGTGCCGCGGGTACTGGTCAGTCAGGCCGCGCCCCAGAAACAGGTTCTAAGCACTACCGAGACGGCTAACGACGAGTTGAAAAAGGCCTTCGCCGCAATCGTTGCCGGCAAGCCTGCAACCCTGCCAGCCAAAGCAAACGACACCAGCAGTTCTCAGATTGCGGCGTCAAGCAGCAATGCCGCCAGTCAGCCTACTCATGCCGTGGTCTTTGACCAGTCCTTTCAGGGCACTTGGTACAGCCAGAACGGGCAGATGACGATTACAGGCAACTCAATTCAGAACCCAGAATACGGTAATCAACCTGTTTATGATATTCAGGAGCGCACTGCGAATGACACGGCGGCCTTAAACGGCGACTCAACAAAGATGGATCCGGCCAAAGAAGAATGGGGTGCAGCGTATCGGTTTAGCCAAGACGGTAAGTCATGGGTCAACGTCAGAGGTTGGTACCAAAGTGCCGGCGCCGGGGGCTTCTACGCGGTCACCAACCGCAATCTAGGTGGCAAAACCGTGCCAGTACTTGAAACCGCTTCTGGTGGCGGCATGTGGGTGGATCGTAATTACTATCCGACACAGGCGCTCGCAAATCAGTATGGTGCCACCATTTACCCAGATGAGCATACGGCCAACTCGCAGTAAACAAGTATTGGCCGAGTAGCGCACTGTGGTGAATCAAAGCCATCACTCAGTTTTTTTTACTTACTGAATGAAGATGTCTTTTGGAGGTAGGGGAAAAATGAAGTGTTGGCGGACGACGATTTTACTCAGTTTGGGGCTGACGCTTGCCGCGTGTGGCAATCAGCAGGCCCAAAAAGCGACCAGCTCCAGTTCGCATGTTAAGGTGGCCGCATCCAGCAGCAAGCGGAAAACCGGCGCGACACTTTCTTGGAACCAAACCAAAGCCGACAAGCTGGCGGCGTTCATGAAGGACTTCGGTCCCACCAAGAGTCAGCAGTTTACCCAGGCTGACCTCAATGATCAAGTGAAGTGGCAAGGACTCGATTTGACTAAGGTCTACAAGACCAAGCAGCCCATCACGATCGATGGCAAGAAGACTCCGGTCACGTGGCTGCCGAAGAAAGGTCACGCCAGCAAGACGCAGGAAAACGTCGTCGCCGTTTACGTTGATGACCAAGACACCGTCCTGTTTTTGTTCACGCTGACGGCCCAACGCAAAACGCGAGTGCTGATCAGCCAGTATGCCCCAGACGGCCAGACCATCAAAACAACGAACACGACTAACCAAGCAGTCACCCAGGGCTTCCAGAATATTGTCGCAGGCAAGAAAGCAATTCTTCCGAACCAGACCGACGCGACCTCTTCTTCCAAGACCGCGACCACTGATCAGACCAAAGACTCGCAGGCGGCCACACCAAAGCAGCAAGCCATCGTTCCTGCAGAATTTCAGTACACTTGGTACACGCAGGATAGCGGCAACGGCCTTCTTACTTTGGCGTTCACAGCCGACACGATAAATGAAACGGGAATTGAGTTCAAAATTTTCCCATATAACGCTGACACTGCGGCAGACATTGAGAGGTCAAACCCACCAGATCCCAATGACCACACGAAAGATAACTGGGATGTTGGTACCTACTCCGCTTCAGACAAGACACTCGCCATCAAAAATTGGTATACAAAAGTACCTGGGTTATACACAATCACACCCCGAGTCCTCGATGGTCAAACTATTCCAGTGCTCGAAGAGGCCGACCCCTACACCCACTTTGATAATTACTACCTCACACCGGCACTTGCTGCAAATTACCAGGGTAGGGTCTTTCCCGACCAACACGTTCAATAACTGCTGGCTAAATCGATGAATATCAGTCGTAAAACGAGCCGAGACTATGCTAGCATTCGCGTAGTTTCGGTTTTTGTCATATACGAGCTTTCTTATCTATCCTGTGCATAGATTTTCCCACATAGCGGCAGATGCTCATTTGGATTTTCAGCATTTCATTAGAAGCAAAGCTCCCACCAATCTTCACACGATTCCGAAAAGTGTTCCCACTGGCAAAACCCCGCCGCGATTCGCTACGCTTAAATCAGGAGGCGAGCGCATGCAACCGTATATTGGCATTCCCACTGACCAGCTGGCCGGTGTCAGTCCCTACATCAACACCCAAAGCGCCAGCATCGTGCCCCAGGCGATCAAAGAGGCCGTCATCGATGCTGGCGGGGTCCCGTTGATCTTGCCGTTTCCCGCCAAAGCGGACCAGATCGACGCGCTGGTCAAAGCCGATGTAGCGGCGATTAGCGGGCTCTTTTTACCGGGTTGGCCCGACCTTGATCCCACGCTGTACGGGCAGGAGCCGGAGCTGAAACTCGGCAGCGTGATTCTGCCTGAGGACCGCTTCGAGCTGGCCCTGACCCAGGCGGCGATTCAGAAAGGGCTGCCGGTGTTTGCGATTTGCCGCGGCATGCAGCTGCTGAACGTGGCGTGCGGCGGCGACTTGTACCAGGACCTCGGCACCGACGACCCGCAGGCCCACCTCAGGCACGCCCAAGCCGCACCGGGTCAATATCCGACCCACCACGTGCGGATGGCGGAAGGGTCCCGGCTGGCAGACCTGCTCGGTCCGACTGGGTATGTTAACTCGCGGCACCACCAGGCCGTCCACCACGTCGGCGCGAGCCTGAAAGTGTCCGCCCAGGCCCCGGACGGCGTGATCGAAGGCATCGAATCGCAAACCGGCGACCAGCTGCTCGGCGTCCAGTGGCACCCGGAAAACCTGTCCGCCAGTCAGCCGGCTCAAGGCCACTTATTCACCGACCTGGTGGCCCGCGCCAGCGCCTTTTCAAAAACTCATCAAAGGAAGTGAGCTCATGCGCCCAGTGATTGCTTTAGTGGCCGATGTGATCGCCGATGACAGCGTCCACACCAGCCCGAACACCGTTGATATTTCGCCCACCATGTTCAAGGACACAATCTTAGAAGCCGGCGGGCTGCCGATCACCATCCCTTACCCGACCAATGCGCGCCTGATCCCCGAGGTCATCCAGGCCTACCTGCCCCTGTTTGACGGCCTGATCCTGCCCGGTGGCCCCGACGTTGACCCGACCCGCTACGGCGAGCAGCCGCGGCCCCAGCTGCAGGCAGCCAATCCTTTGCTGGATGCGTTTGAACTCGCGCTTATCAAGGCGACCTACGCGGCCGGCAAGCCGATGTTTGGCCTGTGCCGCGGCAGCCACATTTTAAATGTCGCGTTCGGCGGCACCCTGTATCAGGACCTGGAGACCGAGAAAACCGACGCCCTGCGCCACCTGCAGGCCACCTCCGGCGAATATCCGACCCATCACGTGGCAATCGTGCCGCAGACCCGGCTGGCCAAGCTGCTCGGCGACACGGCCTATGTCAACTCGCGCCATCACCAGGCCAGCCGCACCTTGGGCGCCGGCCTGCGCCTGGCCGCCAAAGCCTACGATGGCACCATTGAGGCGTTTGAAAGCGAAGAGAACGACCTGATTCTCGGCATTCAGTGGCACCCGGAAAACCTCTGGCAGGACGCACCGGCTCAGCTCGCCATTTACTCGGACTTCATTGACCGCGCCGAGGCCCACCGCCAAAGCGCGATGACCTTAGCGGCGGGAACCGCCCTCTAGACTGAAAAACGCCGCAATCGCGGCGTTTTTACGTGCTTGGGATTACCGGCGATGGTGCCGCACGAAGGTCATGTAATGCAGGATGCAGGCCAGCAGCACGAAGAAAATAATCACGAAGCTGGCGTACCGCAGCCAAAAACCGCTGGTGGTCCAGGGCAGCAGTTGCTGAATACCCATGGTGGCCAGCGCCATCACGGCGATCATGCCGAAAAGCAAAATGTAGCGTTTCAAGGTTTCATCATCCTTTCGCTTCTTGGCGGTCAGCTTGGCCCCAACAGCCTGGGCCTGCGCCAGCTTCTTGGCCGGCACTGCGGTCATCCCCCAGATCCCCGGCAGCACCAGCTCCGCGACCTTGTGAATGCCCGCAGCGCTCATCGCCTTGTCAATCATCGTGAACGTCGCGTCGATTTGGTGCGTGAAGGTATTGTCCAAACCACTGGCAAAACAGCTCGAGACGCTGACGTAATGCTTGTCCTTGTACTTGCCTGGCAGCGTGTCGGCGTCATGCGTCATGCGCACCATCCGGTGACGGAAGCAGTCAAAAAATTGCTTGAACTGACCCGCCACGGTGCCAAAGTACGTCGGGCTGCCCAGCACCCAGACATCGGCAGCGGCAAGTTTGCTTTCCAGCTCATCCAAGACGGGATTTTCTTGGCCCGGCAAATCTGGCCGGATGACGTACTGATTCAGGTCCACGAACTCGGTTTGCGCCCCGCTGGCCCCAGCCAGCACCGCCTTCAGGTACTGGGCGGTCAGCCCATCAGGATCCTGCCCGCCGTATAACCCCACGATTTTCATTTCATTTCACCTCAGTTCCACTGTACGAGAATGATTCCAATCTTGCAATTAGATTTTGGGGCAAGCAAAAACGCCCAAGGCTCGCGGCAAGCCGCAGGTCCTGGGCGTTGTTATCATTTAGGCTTCGCGGTATCGTCGCACCGCCGCCACGCGCAGGCGAAGCAAGTTGTCCGGCACGACTTGCACCTTGCCGCCTTGAGCCAGGGTCATCGCCGCCAAATCGTTCAGCAAGTTGTTGTGTTCGGCCGCGGGGCCGTCTGTTTCCAGACGGCCATCTTCCAGCACGCCGCGAATCCGCGCGCCTTGCCGCAGTACCAGGGTGTCGACCGAGCGCTGCTGAAGCGCTTCGATGATGCCACCGAGGTCCTCGACGTACTTGCCGCTGCCGCGGGCCGTTTCCAGCAGCGCCAGCGTCTCGTCTGCGTGGCGGTCGGCGTAGTCCTGGCGCAGGTCGTCCAGCGCCAAGTCGATGTCACCCAGGCTCATGTTGCCGGGATTCAGCTCGACTTGCATCGACCCGCTGAGGTGCGGGTTGCGGCTGATCTCGCGGAACGCGGCAATGTTTTCCGGCAGGCCGAACAGGATCAGGCGGCGCTGGTTAGGGTTGGAGTAATGGTCGAGGAGGTAGGTATCCACTGCCTGGTAGTAGCGGCGGCGGTCGATTTCCTCTTCGCTGGCGCGGTCGGCATGCCCGTGGTAGCTCGCCTGCCCCGGGCCCTGCGCAACGGTGTTCACAGACCCGCCGCGTTTTTCCGTGCCCAGCGTGCCAAGCAGCGTGACCGGTGCGTCGTCAGGCAGGTCGACCATGGTCAGCACATCACCGCGGTTCAGGGCCAACGCGATTTTATCGCGCTGCAAGAGCAGCAGGTCGAAGTCGAACTGCCGCTGTGCATCCAGCACCAGCGGCAAAAGCTGCGGCCGGTCCGTGGTCATCGCCGTGGGGCTTACCGCGTACTCGAGCCCCAACGCAATCGCCTCTTGGCCGTTGCTGAGCAGTGCCGCGCCTTGGCCCACAATTGAAATCAGCGGCTGATCGCCGGCGGCCGCCTTGAGGGTCGCCTCGTACGGGGCAAAATCGGTTCCAGGGTGCGTTTGCGCCATCACATCCTTGGCGTGCGCGGCCAAGTGCCGCAGCGTCAGGCGAGTCGCCTCCACCGTGCGGTCAGCCTCAAGCGGCAGGTACAAGGAAACGAACGGGTCCTCAGTGCTGCTGCTTAAAAAGTCTTGCAAGGAGAGTTGCGTGTCTGTTGCCATATTAGTCCTCCTTTTCGTGGCCCTGTTTGGGCTTCAGTTTAACCTTACCAAGGTGCGCGCCGGTTTTTCAATCAGCACCACTTGCCTTATTTGATTGGCTGCCAGACCCAATTGCGGACCTCGGGCAGGTCCTCGCCAGTTTCGCGAATGTAATCGTAATGGTGCTGCAGCGTGTCATCCATCAGTTGAATGAAGTCGTCGCTGGTCTCACGCAACTGCGGCAGGTGCAAGACCACGTCCTTGGCCAGGTGGAACCGGTCGAGCTGGTTGATCACCCGCATGTCAAATGGCGTCGTGATCGCGCCTTCTTCGCGAAAGCCATGCGCGATCAGGTGGTGATTGTGACGGTCAAAGAAAATCGCGCGGATCAGGTCCTCATAGCCGTGGAAGGCAAACAGCACCGGCTTGTCTGGCGTGAAGTAAGCGTCAAACGTCTCGTCATTCAGCGCCCGCGGATCATCTTTCTTCAGTCGGAGCAGATCGAGCACGTTGATGAACCGCATCTTGAGGCTAGGAAAATGCTGGTGCAGCAGGTCGATTGCGGCCAGGCTCTCCAAGTTCGGCTCGGTACCGGCCGCCGCGATCACGATGTCCGGCGCGACGCCATCGTCGTTGGACGCCCAGTCGATGCGCTTCAGTCCCTCGCGCGCAAGCACCGTGGCCTCTTCGATCGAGTAAAACTGCGGCCGCGGCTGCTTGGAGGTGATCAGCAGGTTGATCGTGTTTTGGCTGCTGAAAACCGCCGGGGAAATCGCCAGGAGCGAGTTGGCGTCCGCCGGCAGGTACTCGCGAATGTACTGGCCCTTTTTCTCAGCCAAGTGGGTCAAGACGCCGGGATCCATGTGGGTGTAACCGTTGTGATCCTGCTGGAACGAGGTCGACGTCGACACGACGTTCAGGGACGGGTACGGCCGGTGCCACGACTGCTCGGCCGCCTCGCGCAGCCACTTGAAGTACTGCGTCAGCATCGAGTCCACCACGCGCAGAAAAGCCTCATAGGACGTGAAAATGCCGTGCCGACCGGTCAGCGTGTAACCTTCCAGAAAGCCTTCCGCCTGGTGCTCGGACAGCTGCGAGTCGATGATGCGCCCGGCCGCCGCCATGTCCTCATCGTATCCGCTGTGGGTGATTTGCTCCTCCCACTGGCGACCGCTCGCGTCAAAA
This sequence comes from Lacticaseibacillus sp. 53-4, assembly GCF_016861805.1. NCBI lineage: Bacteria > Bacillati > Bacillota > Bacilli > Lactobacillales > Lactobacillaceae > Lacticaseibacillus > Lacticaseibacillus sp. 53-4. Next base: position 9,083 of record NZ_BOLT01000015.1, on the reverse strand, counting down.
ATGCCAAACAGCCGATTGGACATCGTTTCGTCCGGCCCGAACACCCGGAAGTTGTGCGGGTTCAGGCGAATCAAGTCCCGCAGGTAATCGGACCAAATCACCATGTCCTGGCGCACGTCCTGACCGCGCTTGCCAATGGGCAGCGCGTACTGGCGATAGTCCGGCAGCACCAGCGGCTGTTTGCCGCCAACATTGGTGATCGGGTTGGCCGCCATGCGCATGTCGCCCTTGGGGGTCAGCGCCTGAAGTTCGGGCTTCAGCGTACCCTTTTCATCAAACAGGTCCTCAGGGTGGTACGACTTCAGCCACTTGACCAAAGCATCGGCATGTTCCATGTGGTCGCGGGACACGGGGATCGGAATCTGGTGCGCGCGGAACGACCCTTCAATCTTGTTGCCGTCCCACTCCTTCGGGCCGGTCCAGCCCTTCGGCGTGCGCAGGATCAACACCGGCCAGTGCGGCATCCCGGCATCGCCAGTAGCGCGGGCCTGGCGCTGAATCTGCTGGATTTTTTCAATCATCGTGTCCAGCGTTTGCGCCATGATCGGGTTGAGGGTCTTGGCATCGTCGCCTTCGACAAAGTACGGCTCCCAGCCCATCCCCGCGTAATACTGGCGCAGGTCGTCATCCGACTTGCGCGCCAGGATTGTCGGGTTGGAAATCTTGTAGCCATTCATGTCGACGATGGGCAGCACCGCACCGTCCGTGATCGGGTTGATGAAGGTGTTGGAGAACCATGACGCCGCCAGCGGCCCGGTCTCGCTTTCGCCGTCGCCGATCACCGTGGCTGCGATCACGTCGGGATTGTCGAGAATCGCCCCGGTCGCGTGGCTGAGCGAATAGCCGAGCTCGCCGCCTTCGTGAATGGAGCCTGGGATCTGCGCGTTGGCGTGACTGGCCGCGCCGTCCGGGAAGGAAAACTGTTTGAACAGCACCTGCATCCCCGCCTCGTCCTGGGTGATGTTAGGATACGTTTCGGTGTATGTGCCGTCGAGGTAAGCGTTCGACAGCATCACCTGCCCGCCGTGCCCCGGGCCTTCAATGTAAAACATGTTGAGGTCGTATTTTTGAATCAGGCGGTTGAGGTGCGTGTAGATAAAATTCTGCCCGGCAATCGTGCCCCAGTGGCCGAGCGGGTTGAACTTCACGTCGCCGGCTTGCAGCGGGCGCTTGAGCAGCGGGTTAGCGCGCAGGTACAGCTGCCCGACTGACAGGTAGTTGGCCGCCTGCCAGTAGCGCGTCATGAGGTCAAAATAAGCTGGTGAATCGTAAGTCGTGGTCATCAAACTCCCCTGCTTTCCTAATGTATCGTGATCAATCACCCAGATTGTACGCCTGATTGCAGGTTGCGCCGAATGATTCGACTCACCGGCTCACCGCGCTTAAAAACCCGCTCTCAGTCCCTAAAAAGGTGATAAACTGAGCATGAGAAAAGGTTTTTCATTAGGGGGCTTACAAATGAAAACACCATGGTTTGATGGGGTCATCATTGCGATTGCAGTCCTGGCGCTGATCGCGTTGGTCACGATTGGGGCCATTCTGCCGGCCATCGCCGTCTTGGTCCTGATGGGCGTCGCCGTGGCCGTCGACCGCCAGCAGCCGCACGGCCGGTTAAGATTTTAAATATTCTCAGCAATCGTTTTACGTCACGCTTGTCCCCAAAGCCAGCAAAGTTTATACTCTTGCCAACGGAGGCGGTTGCCATGGAGCTCAAGGATCTCACCATCAGTCAGCAGGACTATTTGGCCTATCAGCAGTGGTTTCAGCGCCAAGGCAGTATCAAATGGCTGCCGCGGATCCTGCTGGTGTGCGGACTGCTGTCAATTGGCATTGGCAGCTGGCTGGGTATCACGGGCAGATGGGTCTGGGGCTCCGCCAGTGCGGTAATTTTTCTCGGGGTATTCTTCATCGCGTATTTGCCGCTGCTGACGCGCGTACGCGTCGTGCGCGCCGTCCGCTCACCGAAGAACGCCGCCGTGTTCAGCAAGCGCACATTTTTAATCGATGATACCGGGCTTACCATGAGCACATCAACTAGCACCAGCCATTCAAATTGGTCGGCTTTCTTGGAGGCAACCGAGACGCCCCGGCTATTCATCCTGATGGTGGCAAGCCGGCAAGGCGTACTGATTTCCAAGGCCGCGATGACTGACAGTCAAATTCAGGAACTGCGCGCCATCATCAAAACCAACATGCCAAAAGCGCCGGTCAAAGTTGGATGACCCATGAGCAATTCACTTCATAGAAACGCGTTCTCAACGACCATTTACTGGTCGTTTTTTGTATGTGCTTTTGTTAGATGATCAACTCGGTCTGATCGACAGAAACAAAAACCAGGATAATCGCAATCTAGCGTCATCCTGGTTCGGGGTTACTTTATGAGCATCTCTTGCACGATCGTCTTAACTTCATCCCAAAGACTCTGTGGCTCGCCGTCAACCTGTGCCACGTGAATTGCCAGCTCTGCCAGCTTACGCCGCTGAGCCGAGTCCGGTTTAAAAGTAATGTGGTTTAAAGCTAGACAATCAAGAAAACTTAGATAGGCGGTTCGTTTATTGCCGTCATTAAATACATGCTTTTTAATCAGCTTGACGAAATAGAATATCGCCAAGTCGGTTGCAGTGGCGTACAGTTGCTGGCCAAAAACGTCTTGATGAGCGGATTGAACAATGTAATCCAAGGCCTTCGCATCACGAATGGAAGCTCTTTGATTGGCTTTCTGCTGAAGGCAGACGTTAATCGTAATTACCTCAGACTGACTCAAATACTTCATCAGCGGTCTGCCAAATAATCAAGCGCATCCTTATTCTCAGCAATTAGCTCTTGGATTCTCGCAACCGTTGCCAAGGCAGCATCTCGTTGCTTGGTCGGAACAAGCACAACTTGACCGTCACTCTCGCCGATGGTGACGCTGTCTCCCTTATTGATTCCAAGGTCTTCAGCGACCTCGCGCGGAATAGTGACGTATAAGCTGCTGTTACTTTGGCCAACTTTCCGATCTTGTCGATGTTTCAGCTTTGCAGGATCAATCATGTCATCACCTCGTATATGTAGTATATACGGTCGATACGCCCGGAGCAAGTCAATGTGCTGTCAGACAAACCTCTGTGCCTCATATAGGGAAATTCATTGCCACTCAGACACTAGTGACGTGGCAGCCGGTCCTGCACGTCGCGCACGATCATCAGCTCCTCATTGGTTGGGATGACCAGCGTCTGCACGGTGGCGTCTGGAGCAGAAACGTTGGCTTCCTTGCCCCGCACCTGATTTTTCTCTGGGTCGATGGTCGCGCCGAGGAACTGCAGGTGAGCCATGATGCGAGCGCGCATGTCGCCGGCATTTTCGCCGACGCCGGCGGTGAAGACCAGCACGTCGACGCCGTTCATCAGCGCCGCGTAACTCCCGACGTACTTAGCGACGCGGTTGGCGTAGATATCCAGCGCCAGCTTGGCCAAGGGGTCCTCATCCTCGATGGCCTCGAGGTCGCGCTGGTCCGCGGACAGCTCAGAAATGCCAAGCAGGCCGGAGCGCTGATTCAGCATCGTGATGATGTCGTCAAAATTAGTGATCTTCAGCTTGCGCATCAGGTACTGCAGCAGCGACGGATCGATGTCGCCGCTGCGTGTGCCCATGGTGACGCCGGCCACCGGGGTGAAGCCCATCGAGGTGTCGACGGACTGACCATTTTGCACGGCGGTGACGCTGGAGCCTGAACCCAGGTGCATCACCACCATTTTCAACTGATCCAGCGGCCGGCCCAGGAACTCGGCGGCGCGCTGCGAGACGTAGCGCACGCTGGTGCCGTGGGCCCCGTACTTGCGGGCACCGTACTTTTCGTAGTACTGGTGCGGAATGCTGTAGAGAAAATTCTCCGCCGGCATCGTCTGGTGAAACGCGGTATCAAACACCGCCACCTGTGTCGCCCAAGGCATCATTTTGCAAAAAACGTCGATGTATTCGGCCTCGACCGGGTTGTGCAGCGGTGCGTAGTCCTTCAGGTCGCGAATGTCCTGCAGCACCTGCGGGTCGATCACGACGGATTCGCTGAACTCCTCGCCGCCAGCCACCACGCGGTGCCCGACGCCGACAATCTCGTGCAGATGCTGCACGAGGCCGAGGTCCTTGAGCTCGGTCATGACGTCGGCCACAGCCTCGTGGTAGTTGCGAATCGCGTGCCCGGAGCGGTAAACCTGGTCGCCATACTTGATTTTGACGCTGGACTCCGCCTGGCCAAGGCGATCGATCAGCCCATCGGCCAGCATTTTCTCTGTCGGCATCTCAAACAATTTCCACTTCAACGTTGAACTACCTGCGTTGACTGCGAGTATTTTGACCATGTTCTCAGCTCCTATCTATTGTGTGCGTTTACATTGTAGCCTATTTTCCCGCTTTCTGCTCGGGGTCGTGCTGGCGGTGCCATTCCTTGATCTGGGCCAGCCGCGCCTTCACCCTGGCCTCGCTGCCTTGCTCAGTCGGGTGGTAATACTGTTTACCCTTTAAATTATCCGGCATTGTCTGCATCGTGGTCAACTTATCCGGGTTGTCGTGCGCGTACTGGTAGTTCTTGCCGTAGCCGAGATCCTGCATCAGGTCGGTGACGCCGTTTCGGATTTGCAGCGGCACCGGCTCCGCCAGCGTTTCCGTCGCGTCCTTTTTCGCCGCTTCGTACGCGGTATACAAGGCGTTGCTCTTCGGCGCCAGGCTCAGGTAAACGACGGCGTGGGTCAGGTGGACCGAGCACTCCGGCATCCCGATGAACTGGCACGCCTGAAAGACGCTGGTGCAGATCTCCAGGGCCCGCGAGTCCGCCATGCCGATGTCCTCAGAGGCAAACCGCACCAGCCGCCGCGCAATGTACAGCGGATCCTCGCCGGCTTCCAGCATGCGTGCCAGCCAGTAAACGGCCGCGTCGACATCGGAGTTGCGCATCGACTTGTGCAGCGCCGAAATCAGGTTGTAGTGCTCCTCGCCGTTTTTGTCGTAGAGCAGAGCCTTTTTCGTCAGCAACTGGGACACGGCGGCCTTGGTCACCGTGATGCCCTTGCCCGAGTCGGTTTCGGCGTTGGTGACGGCCATTTCCAGCGTGTTCAGCGCGATGCGCGCATCCCCGTTAGCAAAATCGGCGATCATTCCCAGCAGCTCCGGCGCGATTTTCACCTTCTGCAGGCCATAGCCGCGCGGATCCTTCAGCGCCCGGTTCAGCAGCTCGATGATGTCATCTTGGGTCAGCTGCTTGAGCACGAACACCCGGGTGCGCGACAGCAGCGCGGCGTTGACCTCAAACGACGGGTTCTCGGTGGTTGCGCCGATCAGCGTGATTGACCCGCGCTCAACGTACGGCAAAAAGGCGTCCTGCTGCGCCTTGTTGAAACGGTGAATTTCGTCGACAAACACGATGGTTTTCTGGCCGAGCGAGCGGTTCTGCTCGGCTTCTTCCATCACCTGCTTGATTTCCTTGATGCCAGCAGTGACCGCAGAAAATGTCACGAACTGGGCCTTGGTTTGGCGGGCAATGATCTGCGCCAGGGTCGTTTTGCCGACACCAGGCGGACCCCAGAAAATCATCGAGGGAATTTCGTCATTTTCGATCAGCTTGGCGAGCACCTTATCTTTGCCGATGAGATGCTTTTGGCCGGCGAACTCAGCAAGGGTCGTCGGCCGCATGCGGCTGGCCAGCGGCTGCGTCTGCGCCGGATTTTGATCAAATAGAGACGGCATCGCGCCACCTTCTTTCAGCTTCATCATACCATTGCAATCTGGTATGCTACACTTGAAAGCAAGATGCGAAAGGTGAATGTCTGCCTAGTCGCGCTTCGGGCTCGCAACGCCTGAATGCCTAGCTACGCCCTGCACGGCGCTCGCCAGCGAGCCCCGCACAGAGCTAGGCTAGTCATCAGGCTAACCCCGCGAGCCCTTCGCAGCCTTTACAAAGGAGTGACCAAAATGGCCGATGCCAATGACCAAACTTTTCCCAGCGGTGAGTTCACCGCTTTTTCAACGGCCAAGATGACCTACTTCATACTAGTGCGGCCAGATCTAACGCGCGCTGACATTGAGGCCTTCTTCGGCGATGACGCCCGTTATGTGGCGCTGACCAAGGTGCCCAGTGTCGAGCTGCACCTGCCGCAAACCGAGGCCCAGATCGCGGTGCCCGGCAACCTGATTGCCCGCTTCGCCAACGGCAAGTATAAGGTGATCACGAAGGAGTACTACGAGCAGAATTTCAATGAACCAATCGCCGATACGAACGGGCAAGGCATTCACTAAGGAGATAGCATGGCCAAGTTTGAAAAGTATCACCCACTGCTGTCAGTCCACTACCAGCTGGACTGGCTGACATTGTTTAAGTTAAAAGACGTCGCCCGGCTGCGGGCCGATAAGACCCAGGCGGCGCTGTCCGGCCGTGAGCGCGACCAGTCAGTTGAGGACACCGCCCGCTATGTTAATCACACGATGCGCTTGGTCATGAGCGATCAAGCCCTGCTTTACGGCATCGGCGACCGCGAAACCAACGAGTTCCTCGGCAGCATTTGCCTGTGGCGTTTCGACCAAGGCATGACTGAAGCGCAGATGCGCTTTGAGCAGCTGCCTGAAGCCGCGCCGGAAGTCATGCAGGAAATCATCCCCCGCGTGGCCGGGTTTGCCTTTTTTGAGCTGGGCCTGAAGAAGCTCTACGCGGTGTTACCCGAAACCGCCGGCTCAGCGGTCGACCTGCTGGCCGGTTTCGGGTTCGCCAGTGCGCCCGCTCACCACACGCGGACCATGCCGAACGGCGAAAAGGTTCCACTGCTGCAGCTGACGCTGACTCGCGAGCAGGTCGCCGATGACCCGGCGTTTCATTTTTAAGGATTGTACCCGCCCGTATTAGCTCAATTCGTTCGTTACTGCTTCCGGTTCAGAAGCAGCCATGATATAATGAAAACAGCAAAAAGGGACGCCCGGCAAGACGTCCCCCGCAGAATTGTCTTTGAACGATGGCTATCAGAAAGCAAACATTACGCCGCCTCCACTGTCAAGGTTCAGCGGCGTATTTGTTTGCTATTTTTTCCGGCCGCGGCCGAACTCTTTCATCAGCAATCGCCATGCGATAACTAACATCGTGATCACTTGGATCAATGATATCAGCTTACCGATGAAAGGAATGATCGACGTCATGACGTCGATCAAAAGCAAACTCGTACCCCCTTCCTACTGGAATTTAAGGTTATGAACCTTAAGTTCATAAGCCTCACCTTCTTTCGAATGCGAGATACCACCGCTCTAAACGCTTCTGCTTTTGTTATTATATCGGTTAAAAGCTTAACTGCCTAGCCGTACGTGTACGGCCTCATCAAATTGATGGGATCCCATCACCATGCTCTCACTCAGAACGCAAAAGTCACCGACCTTCAAGTAAATAGGTGAAGGATGGTGACTTTTGTCGTTATTAGTTTTTGTTATAAAACACGTCCTGCACGGCGCCGATGATGCCCAATTTGGCGTGCGCGTATGTCAAGCCGCCCTGAATGTACAGCGTGTATGGCGGCCGCAGCGGCCCGTCGGCAGAAAACTCGATGGTGGAGCCTTCCACGAAGGAACCGTCTGCCATGATCACCTTATCCTCATACCCGGCAGTGGCCTCCGGAATGGGCGTGATGAACGAATCAATCGGCATGTTCTGCTGCAAAGCCTTGGTAAAGCGAATCATGTCATCAGGATTCCCGAAGTTGACCGTTTGAATCAGGTCGGTGCGCGGTGCGTCCCAGCTCGGTCGCACCGGCAGACCCATTTTCGCTAGGAGGGCCGCCTCAAAGACCGACCCCTTAATGGCGTTGCCGGTGACTGATGGCGCCTGGAAAAAGCCTTGGAACATGGCGTCCAGCACGCCGAACGTCGCGCCTTCCGCACCGCCCAAACCAGGAACGGTATAGCGGTACGACACCCGCTCGACGAGGTCCTTGCGCCCGACGATGTAGCCGCCGGTTTTGAGCATGCCGCCACCACCGTTTTTGAACAGCGAGCCGGCCATAATGTCAGCCCCGACTTCAAGGGGCTCCTTGGTTTCGGAAAATTCCCCGTAAGCATTGTCCACGAAAATCCAGGTGTCAGGCATGGCGCTGCGAACCGCCTTGATCATCTCGGCGATTTTCGCGATCGTGAACGAATCGCGTGTCGCGTAGCCGCACGAACGCTGAATCGCAACGACCCGAGGCTGATCTTTGGCCACGCGCGCCTTCACTGCCGCCAGGTCGACGTCGCCGCTTTCCGGCAGCGGCACGTAATCGGCCTTAATGCCATACTCCTTAGGGCTGCCGATCGCGTTGCCAGCCATCCCGAGGACTTCCTGCAGGGTGTCGTAAGGCTCGCCGGTGATGTAAAGAATCTCATCCCCTGGCCGGACCAGGCCGAGCAGCCCGACCCCGATCGCGTGCGTGCCCGAAACAAACTGCGGCCGCACCAGGGCGTCCTCGCCGCCCAGCACCTGCGCGTAAATGGCCTCCAGCTTATCGCGGCCTTCGTCATCTTGGCCGTAACCCGTAGACCCTGACAAGTCCGTCGTGGCGACATTGTGATCACGGAAGGCCTTGAGAACCTTGGCTTGGTTTTCCATGATCTGGTCATCAATGACCGCCAGCTTCGGCGCGATTTCCTCATCGACTTCCTGAACGCGCTTGATCAGCTCTGGATCAAAATCATCTTTCCAACTCATGCTTTTCTCCTTGTGTTTTGTGCAAAAATTTACCGGCCAGTACCTGCGCTTGGCGGGGCGCCACCATTTTCAAACTCTTCCATGCTATCACCTTCTCCAGTATACGAGAGGAAGCGGTGAGGTGCACGGAAAGTCTGGGAGGCGGGGCCAATAATCGGGCTAAGTGTGCAACCCCTGCACATCTTGTACTAATTGGGCTCCGGGGTCGCAACGCCCGAGTGATTAGCTGCGCCCGAGGCCTCGCCGCCAAAGAACGGCGGCAAAGCCTCAGGCTGGGCTAATCATCGGGCTAAGTGCGCGACCCCTGCGCACCTTATATAAAAACCACCCGTCGAACGGGTGGTTTTCTCTGGGGCTATAAGCCCCTGTTGCTGGCTGCGTCTCAAGGCGCTGG
>NZ_BOLT01000014.1:0-57564 GCF_016861805.1 Lacticaseibacillus sp. 53-4 | reverse complement strand
GAGTCAAGAACCACCGTATTCAGTGGTCAGCATGATCCAGCAGCTACGTGGCTTGTTCGCAGCAGACGTATAGTATCTATAACCAATAGATTATGATATAATTAAGATAGTCCTAGGCGATAAGCGGGTAGATCCGTTTTAACCGACGCACGGCATAGCTAACCGGTGGCGCATTTTATAGACCAGGTTACTTTTTGCCTCGCTGAAATCCAGGCAGTGTTTAAATCATTTACACAAGTTTTGTCATGAGGCGGGCAGAGATGCCCGTTTTTTTGTGCTGACAGACACGTTCTAACACAATTTCAACGACTGCTCCTTGAGGTACGGTCGTGGCTGCACTAGACAACGAATATCAGAACCAGTTACTGGCACAAAAATAGCCGTCCATGATGGACGGCCAGAACACCTATCAATCGTGAATCGAATCTTGCAATTTATCTCCAGCCTTGTCGATCCCCTTAGCTGCCCAAATTGTACCAGCTACCAAGACACCACCAACAAGAAAAGTGCTTGCTACCATGAACTTAAAAACCGATTTTAATGCGTCCATAGTCCGACCTCCCGTCAGTCTTTAGATCTGCCAACAAAGAAAGATACAACAGCGACAATAATAACTGCTCCGACTATCGATGGAATTATGGCCATTCCAGCCAACTGAGGACCCCAGTGCCCAAGGAGTGCTTCCCCTAAAGAGGAACCGACAAGGCCAGCAACGATATTTGCAATCCAGCCCATAGACTTGCCCTTGCTTGTAATCGCACCTGCAATAGCGCCGATTATTGCGCCAACAATTAGTGACCAAATGAAGTGCATATAAATCCCTCCTATAAAAGATAGACTCTGTTACTGATTATAAGTGTACAGGTTCAATGAAGAAAAGAAAAGAAAAAAACCTCAGCCGCATCAGACCAGCCGCCCGGACTAATGCTGTTCACGTAACAAGTCGCGAATTTGAGTGAGCAAAAGTTCCTCTTTTGACACAACAGGCAAATCGGACTTCTTTGGTGGCATAATTTTGTTTACCGCCTTGACGATAAGAAAGACAACAAAAGCAGTAATCAAGAAGTTAATGACGTCGTTGAGAAAGCTACCATACGTAAATTTTGCGTTCAAAATTGTGAAATATAGCTTACTTAAGTCGGCCTTACCTACAAACATAGAAATAATTGGGTTGATTAAGTTTTTGGTAAGGGAAGTAACAACAGCGGTGAACGCGCCGCCAATAATGACACCAACAGCCAGATCCAGAACATTACCACGCATAATAAAGTCACGAAACTCTTTAATCATTTTGTTCGCCTCCATAAAGTGTGAAACGCACCATATTATAGCAGACAGCCCGATTTTCTGAAAGCAAAAAATAGCCACCTCATATTGAAGTGGCCACCGCCTGCCTAGCAGAATGAATCTCGTGGTTTTCTCGTGGTTTTCTTTTATTGATAATCTATAACAACCAGTGACACTCAAGAAAAAACAAAAACCAGTAACGACGCTGTTTTGACAACGTTTGCTACTGGTTGATAACGCTATTCTGGGTGGTCAGGGGATCGAACCCTGGACCCACGGATTAAGAGTCCGTTGCTCTGCCAGCTGAGCTAACCACCCATGAATCGCTGTCGTCATCACTTGACGACTTAAATATATTATCATGCAAGCCTTACTGGCGCAACACCTTTTGCCAAAAAAGTCCAAATAATGCGCGAAAGCCAGCGATAAATGCCCGCGCCCACATAAAAACGCCAGACATCTTTGCCTGACGTTTCGCATTCATTTAGTCGTTATGAACTTCGAAGAGCGGGTGGATCGACTGGTTCGTCGAGATCAGCTTGATAGCCTCGGCCAGCATCGGACCCACAGACAGGATCTTCATGTTCGGCAGGTGCTTTTCGGCCGGCAAATTAATGGTGTCGGTCAACACGATCTGCTTGAGATCCAGCTTGCTGAGCTTGGTGGCTGCGCCGCGCGAGAGCACCGCGTGCGTTGCGGCCGCGTAAACATCGAGGGCCCCTGCTTTACGCAGTGCCTCAGTCGCGTCGATCACGCGCTCGCCGGTGTCGATCATGTCATCGATGATGATGGTGTGCTGGCCGCGCACATGGCCGATGACCCCGACTTCGCCGTTATCCGTCCGCTTGTCGACGATGGCGATCGGCGTGTTGAGCAGCTCGGCCAGCGCGCGGGCGTGCTTCGTGCCGCTGTGGTCAGGCGCGACCACGACAACGTTTTCCGCACCAAGGTTCAAACCCTTGAAGTACTTAGCAAAAAGCGTCATGGCGCGCAGGTGGTCAACTGGCAGGTCGAAGAATCCCTGCAGCTGATCGGCGTGCAGGTCGATGGCAACGAAGCGGTCAATGCCGTCCATTGTCAAGAGGTTTGCCACCAGCTTAGCCGTGATCGGCTCGCGCGACCGCGCCTTGCGATCCGCGCGCGCATAGCCGTAGTATGGCACGACAACGTTAATCGCGTGTGCCGAAGCCCGGCGCAGTGCATCAACCATGATGAGCAGTTCCATCAGGTTCTCGTTGACCGGATCGGAAATCGGCTGGATCACGTAGACATCCGCCCCACGGACAGAATCGTCAAGGTCGATCGCGATTTCGCCGTCGGCAAAGTGCTTCACAGACGCAGGCGCCAGCGGCACCCCGAGTTCTTGAGAGATTTTTTGCGCCAGCGGCACATTGCCGTTGAGCGTGAACAGTTTGATTCCTGCCATGATTCGCTCCTTTATTTGCGTGCTTGTCGCCTTCGATTATACGCGAAATCCGCGGTTCTGGCTATTCTTAGGCCACGGGGTTTCAGAAAATCACTCGAGTAATGATGAAAACGCCTCAACCCCGGCGTTTACCCGGCCTTTTCGCCCGGCGCCGGCCTCACTGGTCTATAATGAAGGCAACGTGTTGAACGGAGGCGGTATCATGGTCGAGCGTTTGCTCTCTTTGAAAAATAGTGTCAACTTGCGCGAGCTCGGCGATTACCCGGCAGCGGACGGCAAGGTCATTGCCCCGCACAAACTGCTGCGCTCCGGCAGTCTGTCGGAGCTGACACCGGAAAATGCCGTCTGGCTGCGCAACTACGGGCTCAATGTCGTCGTCGACCTGCGTTCGGACAGCGAGGTCGCCATGAGCCCGGACGTGCTGGCACCGGGGGTCACATACAAGCACCTGTCCGTTTATCCCCTCGACAACAATGGTCTGGTCCAAAAAATCGGTCGGCACCTGCGCGCGCATTTTGATCACCGCATGGATCCGATGGCAGAAGTTTACCTGAAAATGCTCACGGATCCGCACGCCAACAACGTATACCGCGAACTGTTCAGCCTGCTGCTGGGCAATCCGGAGCCCGGCCGCTCAGTCCTGTTTCACTGTGCGGCGGGCAAGGACCGCACGGGCATCGGCGCGATGATGATCGAAGGCGCACTGGGTGTGCCTGAGGCCACCATCCGCGAGGACTACCTGCTGACTAACGCCGTGTTCTTCGCACCGACGGAAGAGGTCCAGGCAGCGCTGAAAACCGGCGCGAGTGCCCTGGTCGACCGGATGAATCAAAATGCCGCCGAGGCTTCCTGCTATGTGGCCGTGAAAGATCTGATCGACAACGACTACGGCGACTGGCCGCATTACGTCATGCAGCAGCTGGGCTTTTCGGCGACAGACCTCAAAGATTTGCGCCGGCTGTATCTGACCGATTCGCATCAGTAGGCAAAACACCCCTATCTTCGTATAATGAAAGCGGTTCTAAGGCATCTACGCCGGCGCCGCTTTTTTTGGTGGAAAATCTGTATAGACCGGTTGACATTTTCTCCTGTACGTTCGATAATGGACTAGACCAAAACAAGGAGGAACAGACATGAAAGTCATTACTGTTAAAGATAAAAACGAGGGCGGCAAAAAGGCCTTCGAGCTGATCAAGCAAGGCATCGACAACGGTGCCAAGGTGCTGGGGCTGGCGACCGGCTCCACGCCGATCCCGCTGTACCAAGAAATGATCGCCAGCGACCTCGACTTTTCGAACATGACCTCTGTCAACCTCGACGAGTATGTGGGCCTGCCGGAAGACAACCCGCAAAGCTACCACCAGTTCATGAAGGACAACCTGTTCAATAAGAAGCCGTTCAAGCACTCCTATGTGCCAAATGGTAACGCGGCAGACATCGAGCAGGCAGCCAAGGACTACGACCAAATCATCGCGGACAACCCGATCGACATTCAGATCCTGGGTATCGGCCGCAACGGTCACATCGGCTTCAACGAGCCGGGCTCAAGCTTTGACTCCACCACGCACAAGGTGCAGCTGACCGAATCCACGATCGAAGCCAACAAGCGTTTCTTCGATGATGAAAAGGACGTGCCGCGGTACGCCATCTCCATGGGCATCGGCTCGATCATGAAGGGCAAGCAGATCATCCTGATGGCTTACGGCGAAAACAAGGCCGACGCCATCAAGGCCACGATCGAAGGCCCGGTCACCGACCACGTGCCGGCTTCCGTGCTGCAGAACCACAAGGACGCCATCATCATCATTGATGAAGCGGCCGCTTCCAAGCTCAGCAAGTAATTCCCGTTTGACGGCCGCGAGCACGAGCTCGCGGCCGTTTTTGTATGCAGCTATGGTAGAATAGCCCTATTAAGCTTGTTGGAGGATCACATGACCAAAGCAGTTTGTTTTTTTGATCTCGATGGCACGTTGCTGAACAAAGAAAAGCAGGTCCCTAAGGAAAACCTGGACGCAATCAAACGCATGCAAGCCAACGATGTCCTGCCGGTGATTTGCACCGGCCGCAACCGCTGGGAACTCGCCGATCTGGTCGCGCAAACCGGCGTTGACACCCTGATCTGCGGCAACGGCGCGGATGTCTTTTATAAGGGTCAGCACCTGTTCCAAAGCCCGATCGGCGCCCCGCAGCTCGCCCGGTTTGTCGCCCAAGCAGACAAAGACAACGTGGCAATCAGCTTTTATAACGACTTGCACGTCGCGGCCACACACCATGACGATAACATCGAAGGCAATTACAAGCTCGTACATCAAGCCAAGCCGCAGGTCGATCATGACTTCTACCGGCGCGAGCCGACGGTGATGATGTTGCTGTTCACCCCGAACACAGACGCAGGACGGGCAGTGGGTGCCCAGTACGTGGCCGCCTTTCCAGAACTGGCCTTTTTCCGCAATGGCCCCTTTGCGCTGGACGTAGTGAACGCCGGCATTAATAAGGCCACTGGTATCGATATTCTGACCGACCGGCCCGAATTTGCCCGCATCCCCACTTACGCGTTTGGCGACGGCAACAACGACATCCCGATGCTTAAGCGCGCCACTGTAGGTGTCGCAATGGGCAACGCGCTGCCACAAGTGGCGGCCATTGCCGACTACCAAACGACCGACTATCAAAAAGGCGGAATCGTCGACGCCTTGACCCACTTCAACCTGATCTAACATCACCCGGGAAATAATTGAACTTAGCGGTCCGCGTCACTGGCGCGGACTTTTTCTTGCCTCACTTGACGACAGTAAAATAACACGGTCAGCAGAATCGGTGCTGACCGCTTTGGAGAAAACACCGGATCCACACCGCCCAGACGATACCCTCACTCCGTTGGCCTAAATCCGAGACGATTCAACTAGAAAGTCGCTCTTTGCCCGCCATTAGGAAACTTATTTTCGACTGCCGTGTATTCAGCGTTGACTTTGCAAACGTGTGTTCGTATACTTGGTGTCAGTGAGAGAAGTAGCACCGACTTTGTGAAATTTACGTCTGTGAGTGGCCAAGTAAAAATATTTTTTTCGTGGCTGGTCAGAGCGTACCATGATATGCTTTCATCCTTGTTTCAATGCTGGTTCGCCGATTTTGGGACTTGACAGCCTGCCCCTTACGGCCACGCCAAATTGGACGCTTGTGAAAGTTGGTTCACGAAATTTCACGAACTAATTTTACCTGGCCGGCGGCCCTTACTCTGCTATAATTAATGTCACAGCGATTACCTGTTTGCACATTCCGGAAGGCAGGCCATCGGCTCGATCTGGAATTTGGAGGAAATGGCAATGTTGGATCAATCTGTTGTTAAACCGATCGTCGCGCTTGACGATCACAGGTACATCGCAATCATCCCAGACGCCGAATACAATCTCGAGGTGTGGGAGAAAAAGAACGGCCGGTCGCACCGGATGGGCCGGATGGACTACAAATTTCACCGTGACACGTTTGCCGGTTTCATCTACCGACTGATGCCGTCGGTTAATTTGGTCCAGATCCACGACCTGCAAAAGCAGATCAATCCCTACTTTGATTTAGAAGTTTAACTTGCGGAGGCGGCTTATGGATGCATTGGTAACCAAATTACTGATCATGGGGATCGTGGCGCTAGTGGCAACGCTCTGCCTGATCTTCGCAGAATGGCGGACGAAACAGCTCTCCTGGCGTGCGACTGGCCCGAAAGGCATCGTTGCAGTCATTGTTACCGGCGTCATCATTAGCCTGCTGACGGTACGTTAGAGGCCGTCTCTTGCTTGCTTAAAAATGACTAGACCCAGTGCCGGGTGATGCGGATCGCCGCGGTGCTGGGTTTTCTTTTTGGCCAATCACCAGGCCTGACGCCTATCTTGTGGGTGCTTTGCAAACGGCCACCCACATCTGGCCCATTTTGAGCTGTTAAGCCGGCTGATTTCGCGTATAATGTAAAACGTTATTGTTTTGACACTACTGGTCACAGAAAGAAGCAGACGCATGATCTATATCCTCGGAAGTATCGGTGCGGGTAAAACCTCCCTCACAAAAATCCTGTCACAGGATCTCAATTCCTCGGCCTTTTATGAGGACGTCGAAGGCAACGGCATGATCGCCAACATGTTGCAGAAGTTCTACTCCGCCGGCGAAGATAGTCGCAAAACCACTGGCACCATTTTGCAGATTGCCTTTCTGACGTTCCGTTATCAGCAGCTCAAGAAAGCCATCCTGCAAGAAAACGCCGTGATGGACTCCTCACTGGAATCCGATTTCGTCATGGCCAGCCAGCTGCACAAACACGGCGAGATCGATGACATCGACTTCAACGTCTACGTCACTTTGTCCCAGGAAATGCAGGCCAACGTCAACGGCAGTCCCTGGAATGGCATGCCCGACCTGGCTGTCTACCTGAAGATCGACCCGGAGCATGAGATTGACGAGATCCAGGGCCGTGGCCGCGAAATGGAAGACATTCGCCAAAAGCCGGAACTGATTGACTACTACCACCGCGTCAACCAAGCCTACCGCGACTGGTCCAAGGGTTACACCCGCTCCACGCTGCTGACCATTGACCGCGACAAGTACGATTTTGTCAACGATCATGACGATCGCAACGCCGTGCTGGACCAAATTGAAAGCAAGCTGGTCGAACTGGGCAAGCTCCCACCGGCCGAATACAAGCAGATTCAGCAAAAGCGTGCCTAACGTGCGCTGCCCGAAACGCAAACCGGCACTGACCGCAATGGTCAGTGCCGGTTTTTCGTTAGGCGCCAGGCGCCACTTTCGCGATTCGGCCTTGCTCGACATAAACGGACAGGATTGCCACATCGGCGGGGTTAACCCCGCTGATGCGGCTGGCCTGAGCCAGCGTCTGCGGCTGGATCTTGGTTAGCTTCTGCCGCGCCTCGGTGGCCAGTCCGTTGATGGCACTGTAGTCGATCCGCTCCGGGATCTTCTTGGCTTCCATCCGCTCTAACTTGGCGATGCTTTGGTTTTCCTTTTCGATGTAGCCGGCGTACTTCAGGGAGATTTCCACTTCCTCAGTAATGTAGTGATCCAGCGGCATTTCCCGGGGAATAAATTGCATCAAGTCCTGATAGGACACTTCCGGCCGCCGCAGGAAGTCGCTCGCCAGCACACCGTCCTTCAAAGGCGCGGCATTGATGCTGGCTAGCCAGTCGTTGACCTGGCTCGGCTTAAGGCGAGTCGTCTCGAGGCGCTTGATCTCCTCCTCGATCGCCGCCTTCTTAGCCTGGAACTTGGCGTAGCGAGCGTCAGAGATGAGACCCAGTTGGTGCCCCATTTCGGTCAGGCGCAGATCTGCGTTATCGTGGCGCAGAATCAGGCGGTACTCGGCGCGGCTTGTCAGCAGCCGATACGGCTCATTGGTGCCCTTGGTGACCAAGTCGTCGATCATCACCCCGATATAGGCGTCGGAGCGCTTCAGGGTGAAGCCAGGCTTGTCCTGGGCGCGCAAAGCGGCATTGATGCCCGCCATGATGCCCTGACCGGCTGCCTCTTCGTAGCCGCTGGTGCCGTTCATCTGGCCGGCGGTGAAGAGATTCTTGACGATTTTCGTCTCCATGGTTGCGGTCAGCTGCCACGGCTCGATCACGTCGTACTCGATGGCGTAACCGGGGCGCATCAGTTCGGCGTGCTGCAGGCCGGCGACGGAATGCAGCATTTTCAGCTGGATCTCTTCGGGCATGGACGTCGAAAAGTCACCGACGTAATATTCCTCGGTGTCGCGGCCCTCGGGCTCCAGGAACAGCTGGTGGCGCGGCTTATCGGCAAAGCGCACGACCTTGTCCTCGATGGACGGGCAGTAGCGCGGACCGACGCCCTTGATCACGCCGGAGAACATCGGCGCGCGGTCGAGGTTCGCGCGAATGATCGTGTGCGTCGTCTCGTTGGTGTAAGTCATCCAGCAAGACATCTGGTCCTTCAGATACACAGAATCCGGCGTTTCGTAGGAAAAAGCGTGCGGCGTGGTGTCGCCCGGCTGCTCCTCGGTTTGAGAAAAGTCGATCGAGTTGCCATCCACGCGCGGCGGCGTGCCGGTCTTGAAGCGGCGCAGCTTGAAGCCCTGGCGCTCCAGGTCTTCCGACAACTTGATGGAAGGCAGCGAGTTGTTCGGCCCTGACGAGTACATCAGCTCGCCGATGATGATCTTGCCGCGGGAAGACGTGCCGGCAGTCAGCACGACGCTCTTAGCGCGGTAACGCGCACCGGTGGCCGCAACGACACCCACGCAGGTGCCATCTTCGACCAACAGGCGCTCAACCAGTCCCTGACGCAGGTCGAGGTTGTCCTCTTTTTCAATCGTGTCCTTCATTGAGCGGTGGTAGGCAGCCTTGTCTGCCTGCGCTCGCAGCGCCCGAACGGCCGGACCCTTGCCAGTGTTCAGCATCCGCATCTGGACGTAGGTCTTGTCGATGTTGCGGCCCATTTCGCCGCCCAGCGCGTCGATTTCGCGCACCACGACACCCTTGGCCGGCCCGCCGACCGAGGGGTTGCACGGCATGAAGGCGAGCATTTCCAGGCTGATGGTGATCAGCAGCGTCTTTTGCCCCATCCGCGCGGCGGCTAACGCGGCCTCGCAGCCGGCATGCCCGGCGCCGACGACCACGACGTCGTAGGTGCCGGCCTCGTATTCACGTACTTTTGGATCTGCAGTCATAGTTGTGCCCCTTTTTAATTGAAAATTGCGTTCCTCGGTTACTTGCCAAGGCAGAATTGCGAAAACAGCTGGGTGATCAGCTCGTCCGGAGCGGCATCCCCAGTGATTTCACCGAGCTTGTCCCAGGCGGCGGTCATGTCGATCTGAACCAGATCGATCGGCATCCCCGCATCGATCCCGGCCAGCACACTTTTGAGGCTGGCCTTGGCCTGGCGCAGCAACCCGCTCTGCCGGGCGTTGGTGACCATCACGGTGCTTTGGCTGTTTTCAATGCCGCCGAAGAACAGGTTCTTGATCTGCTTGTCCAGTGCGTCCACCCCAGACACGTCCAGCATGCTGGTGCGGATGAGTTGCGCTTCCGGCACCAGGTTGGCCAGCTCCGCCATGTCGAGCTGTTGCGGCAGGTCCTGCTTGTTGAGCACGACAATGCGCTTTTTATCCTTGGTCAGGGTGATCAGCTCGCGGTCCTCAGCGGTCAGCGGCTGGCTGGCGTCCAGCACCAGCAGCACCAGGTCGGCCTGGGTGATCGCCTTGCGCGAGCGTTCAACGCCGATTTTTTCGACCTTGTCCTCAGTCTTGCGAATGCCGGCGGTGTCGACCAGCTTCAGCGGCACGCCGCGCACGTTGACGTACTCTTCCAACACGTCGCGCGTGGTCCCTGGCACGTCGGTGACGATGGCTTTATCCTCCTGCAGCATGTGGTTCAGCAGCGAGGATTTACCGACATTGGGCCTGCCGACGATGGCCGTCGCCAGGCCGTCGCGCAGCACCTTGCCCTGGTTGGCCGTCTGCAGCAGTTCATCGACGCGGCCGAGTACCAACTCCGCCTTTTCGCGAAGCATTTTGGTGGTCATCTCGTCGGTGTCGTACTCCGGATAATCGATGTTGACCTCAACTTGGGCGAGCACCTCGAGAATCTCCTGGCGCAAGTTGGTGATCAGCTTGCGCAGGTCACCGTCCAGCTGATCGACCGCCACCTGCATGGCCCGGTCCGTTTTGGCGCGGATCAGATCCATGACGGACTCAGCCTCGGTCAGATCAACTCGCCCGTTCAAAAAGGCGCGCTTGGTGAACTCGCCTGGCTCGGCCATGCGGGCGCCGGCGCCCAGCACCAGCTGCAGCACACGGTTAGTGCCGACGATGCCGCCGTGACAGTTGATCTCGACGATGTCCTCGCAGGTGTAAGTGCGCGGCGCACGCATCACCGAAGCCATCACTTCATCGACCACCTCACCGGAATCCGGGTCGATGATGTGCCCGTAATTAATGGTGTTGGTCGCGACCTTCGTCAGGTCCTTGCCCTTGAAGAGCTTGTTGGCGGTCTGAACCGCCGTCTCGCCTGACAGGCGCACGATGGAAATCGCCCCTTCGCCAGGCGGTGTTGAAATGGCCGCGATTGTATCGTATTCAGTGACTGTTTGTGCCACGTTAATCGTCCTTTCCTAATCAGGCTCCGGCTTGGCAACGCCCGAGCATCTAGCTACGCCTAACGCCTCGCCGCCAAAACCCAGCGGCAACGCGTCAGGCTAGGCTAGCTGTCGGGCTAAAACCGCCAGCCTGCGCACCTTGACTTAATCGGGCTCCGAGTTCGCAACGCCCGAGCGCTCAGCTACGCCTGAAGGCTCGCCGCCAAAAATCGGCGGCAAACCTTCAAGCTAGGCTGATCGTCGGACTAAGACCGCGAACTCTGCGCACCTTGCACATAAAAAAAGTGCGTCGCCACACTGGTCCCCGGTCTGGGGATCAGTATGGACAAAGCACTTTGACTACTTTATCGCTTATTGAATTGCCTGTATCATACAAAATTGCGGGTGATCTGTCAAAACGTTGGGCGTTTGGGCGTGATCACGACGTAGCGCCGCGGGTCAAGGCCCTCGGAATGGGTGTCAACGTATTCGTTGTCCGCCAAGGTCTGGTGAATCGCCTTGCGTTCAAACGACGGCATCGGATCGAGGTAAATCGCGGTGCCGCGCGCGATTACTTCGCGCGCGGATTTTTCGGCCAGCCGGCGCACTGCGGCGTCGCGGCGTTCACGGTAGTCGCCCACGTTGAGCATGATGGTCCATTTACTTTTACCATAGTGGTTGAACTCGGTTTGGGCCAGGTACTGAATCGCGTTGATGATCTTGCCGTGCTTGCCGATGAGCAGCGCGTCTTTCGGCGTCGTCATCGCATACCAGACGGTGTCACCGCGGCGCTCGCTGTCGATCGTTGTGGGAATCTGCAGCTGGGTGGTGATGTCTTCCAAATAGCTCTGCACCAGCGCAATGGCCGTCTGGTCGTCGCGCACCGGCTGATCGCGGCGCAGGACCTCGGGCAGCTTAGGCTTTGGTAGTGGTGGCCGGTGGTGCGTTTTTGGTTTTGGTTCCGGTTTAGGCGTGGGGCTGGGCTCCGGGTTGATCTGCAGGTTCACGATCGCCGGCTTTTTGCCGATGCCTAAGACGCCCTTTTTGCCTTCTTGCACGACCTCAACAGACACGGCGGCGCGCTCCTGCTTCATTGCTTTCAGACCGGCGTCGATCGCTTTTTGGATCGTGGCTCCTTGGAAAGTGGGCATGATTACCTCCCGATTACTTCTTCAGTGCGCGCTTGTAGGCCTTGCGAACGGCTCTTTCGTGTTCTTTCTCGGCCCGGGCTTTTTCTTCCCGCTCCTTCTTCATCTTGAAGGGGTTTTGAAGCAGGAAGGTCTGAGCCAGTGAAAAGGCGTTGGTGACAACCCAGTAAATCGACAGGGCACTTGGGAAGCTGAACGCCACGACCAAAATCATCAGCGGCGATACCGCGGCCATGATCCAGTTCGTTGAAGTCCGCGTCGGCTGGGCCAGCGTGGAAACGACAGATGTGGCCAGGGTGAACAGCGCAGCCAGGATTGGCATGATGAAGTACGGATCAGGCTTGCCCAGGTTCATCCACAGGAACTGGCCGACTTTCAGGGCCGGGGTGCGGTAAATCGCCTGGTACAGGGCCAGCAGGAACGGCATTTGAACCAGCAGCGGCAGGCAGCCCATGACCGGGTTGACGCCCGCTTCGGCTTGCAGCTTCTGCGTTTCTTCGCGGAGCTTCTGCTGGGTCTCAGTGTCCTTGGAGCTGTATTTCTTCTGCAGTTCCTTGAGCTGCGGCGCGATGGCCTGCGTCTTGCTCATGCTCTTGATCTGGTAGTAACTCAGCGGGAAGATCAGCACCCGGATAATCAGGGTGAAGAGGATGATGCCGACCCCGACGTTGCCGCCGGAGATCTTCGCCAGCCACAAAACAAACTGCGCCGCGTTGTAAATGACGTAGCGGTCCCACGGGTTCGTCGATGCTTTAGTGACGGTCGACGTCCCGCAAGCGCTTAAAACTAGTACCAACGTAATAATGCCAAGACTCAGTAGGAGCCGTTTGGTCGATTTTTTCACGAATAAGTCCTCCAACACAAAACCGTATTCTAGATTGTTGTAACGTCTGACTCAGCGAGCAGGCCAGCCAGCTTCATGACATGGACCAGATTCTTCTTGGTTCCGGCCATATCGAGCTGGTTGGCGCTGCGCCGCGCGATCACGAGAAAATCCGCCTGTGGGTCGATGTCGGGCTTGAGCTCAAGCAGGCTCTGGCGGATGTAACGCTTGATCTGGTTACGCATCACCGCGGTGTGGCCGACTTTCTTGCCGACGCTGATGCCGACGCGAAAATGCTTCTGGTCACGCTTAAGCGTGTAGATCACAAAATTGCGGTTCGCGACTGATGCGCCGTTTTCAAACACGTCTTGAAATTCTGATTCCTTTTTAATGCGGTATGACTTTCGCAAAGCGCTCCCTCACAATCTGCTTACTAGTATACAAGACCAAGCCGCGCCACGCACGGGTTTTTCTGGGGGTGGGGCGGAATCTAACTATAAAAGGCGCGCGGCAGCTAATCGGGCTTTGCAGTCGCAACGCAGGAGTGGCTAGCTACGCTTAGGGCCTCGCCGCCAAAGAGCGACGGCAATGCCCTAAGCTATGATCAGACTGTAGCCGTTCACGGCGTACAGTCTGACATGCGTAGCGGCTACCCATCTCGCTAAGAACGCGAAACCGAAGCACCTTGTTATAATCGGGCTCCGGCTTCGCAACGCGGGAGTGGCTAGCTACGCCCAGGGCCTCGCCGCCAAAGCCCAGCGGCAATGCCCTGGGCTAGGCTACCCATCCCGCTAAAACCGCGAAACCGGAGCACCTTACAAAAAAAACCACCGACAGCGGTCAGTGGTTGGTTAGGCAGATAATACTTTACGTCCCTTAGCGCGGCGACGTGCTAACACTTTGCGGCCGTTCTTTGTGCTCATCCGCTTCATGAAGCCGTGTACGCGTTCGCGGTGACGCTTCTTCGGTTGGAAAGTCCGTTTGGTGGTCATAGGAACACCTCCTGTTATAGTTTGCTTTTTTATGCGTATTGCTACGCCGATTAACTGATTGTCAGTAAACAACTTTTCATTATACGGACTGCCCCGCATCACGTCAAGGATTCCATGAAAAAAATCGCCGCGTGAATTGTCCACAAATTGGCCACTTTGCGCACAAAACTGTGGACAACCTGTCGGCCAATTTTGGCCCAAATGCGATTATCCCCAGGCTAATGACCGGCTTATCTGCAAAATCACAGCCTGTCGAGAAACTTATCCACAGGCGGTTCGCAACCTGTTTAAAACTTGTGAAACACGCACCACGTCAGGCCCCACGTTTCACATTTCCGTGTGCATAACTTGCTTAAACGCTGATTTTTCGCGGTTTATTCACGTGTTGGGGACAAGGTTTTCCCGGCGCTGGGGAAAATTGCTTTACGTGGACGGTCAACATGTGGAAAACTTCTGATTCTGTGGAAAACTCTCCAGGGCAATGCTAAACTGAAAAGTGCGATGTCGCGAATCGATCATCCCCGGGGTAATCAGTTGGCGGCTTGATTTCGACTACATTTTTTCGGTTGCGGAGGGGCAATACGTGCCAAATATCGATGAGTTATGGGCATATTTAGAAGAGAAATTCCGGGCAGAAATGACCCCGGTCAGCTTTAATACCTGGGTCGGGGCGGTCAAACCGCTGACTTTGACCCAAACGACGATCACCGTGGGAGTGCCGTCGCAGCTGCACAAAACCTACTGGGAACAGAACTTAGTGACGAAGGTCGTCGAATGGTGTTACGAGTTCGGCAACCTAGAGATTTCGCCGGTCGTCAAGATCATGGGCGATGACTCGAGCGCCTCGAGCACCCAAGCAGCCGGGGCGCAGCCTGCCCAAGCGCAGCCCAACGCACCGATCCCGACCTACAAGGAGACGTCTCACCTCAATAGTAAGTACACCTTCGAGACCTTCGTCACCGGCAAGGGTAACCAGATGGCCCACGCCGCGGCGCTGGTCGTTTCCGAAGAACCCGGTGTGCTCTACAACCCGCTATTTTTGTACGGCGGAGTGGGGCTGGGCAAGACTCACCTGATGCAGGCAATCGGCCACCAGCTGCTGGAGTATAACCCGCAGGCCAACGTGAAGTATGTAACCTCCGAGGCGTTTGCCAACGACTTCATCAACTCCATCCAGACCAAGAAGCAGGAGGAGTTCCGGCAGGAGTACCGCAATGTTGACCTGCTGCTCGTCGATGATATTCAGTTCTTCGGCGACAAGGAAGCCACCCAGGAAGAGTTCTTCCACACGTTCAACGCTTTATATGAAAACAAAAAGCAGATCGTTCTGACCTCCGACCGCCTGCCCAACGAGATTCCAAAGCTCCAGGAGCGGTTGGTTTCTCGCTTCAAGTGGGGCCTGTCCGTCGATGTGACGCCGCCGGATCTGGAAACCCGGATCGCCATTTTGCGCAACAAGGCGAATGCCGAACACCTCGTCATCCCCGATGATACATTGTCTTACATCGCCGGGCAGATCGATTCCAACGTCCGCGAGCTGGAAGGCGCGCTGGTGCGGGTTCAGGCTTACGCCACCATGGCGCACGAGGACATCACCACCAGCATGGCGGCCGAGGCGCTCAAGAGCTTGAAGCTGTCGGGCAAGGATTCCGAGCTGTCGATTGCCAAAATTCAGGATATCGTCGCCAAATATTACCAAGTCTCCGTTAGCGATCTGAAGGGCAAAAAGCGCGTCAAGCAAATCGTCATGCCGCGGCAAATCGCGATGTACCTGGCCCGCGAAATGACGGACAGCAGTCTGCCGAAAATCGGGCAGGAGTTTGGCGGCAAGGATCACACGACCGTCATTCACGCCCACGAGAAAATCGAGCAGGCCATCAACGATGATTCAACGCTGAAGGATCAGGTCATTGAATTAAAGAACCGGCTGCGCAACCGCGGTTAGGGCTTGTGGAAAACTCTCGGGAAGCACACCGACTTTTGCGCCGAGTTATCCACAGGTGGAAAACTTATCTGTTCGGGTTTCTCAGCATTTTCCCCAAGGTCCACAGCCTCTACTACTATTACTTAAAAAGCGTATTATATAGATAACGCTACGCTTGGGAGGACAGAAAAATGAAATTCACGATCACACGTGCCACGTTCATCAAATCGCTGAATGATGTGTCCAGGGCTATTACCAGCAAGACCACCATTCCAATTCTGACGAACCTGAAGATGGACTTGACTGACAATGCCTTAGTCCTGACCGGCAGTGATGCCGACATCTCCATCGAAAGTAAAATCGACGCCACTAGTGAGCAAAACGACTTGCAGATCGAAGACCCTGGCAGCATTACCGTGCCTGCGCGCTTTTTCACCGAAATCGTTAAGCGTCTGCCGGAAAAAACGATGACCGTGGACGTTCAGGACAACTACCAGACCGTCATCACCAGCGGCAAGTCTGAATTTAAGATCAACGGCTTGGACGCGAACAACTACCCACGCCTGCCGGAAGTATCCGGTGAAGACGCCTTGACCGTGCCGGCCGACGTGCTACGGCAGCTGATCGCCCAAACCGTCATCGCCGTGTCCACGCAGGAAAGCCGGCCCATTCTCACCGGCGTCCACATTCAAATTGAAAAAGGCAAGCTGATTGCCGTGGCGACTGATTCTCATCGCCTGGCGCAGCGCACCCTGGACCTGCCGAGCGCTGGGGATGCCAGCTACGACGTGATTATCCCAGGCAAGAGCCTGACCGAACTTGGCCGGACACTGACTGATGACATCGACAACGTGGAGATTCGTTTTGCGTCAAATCAGGTCCTGTTCATCGCCGGCAACACATTGTTCTATTCCCGGCTGCTGGAAGGCAACTACCCAGACACCAGCCGCCTAATCCCAACCACCAGCACCACGACCATCGAGTTCGATGCGCCAACCCTGCTGTCCGCTATCGGCCGGGCCAGTCTTTTGTCGCACGAAAGCTCCAACAACGTCGTGCGCCTGGACCTGAACACTGCCAAGCAAACCGCGACCATCTACGGCAACTCGCCTGACGTCGGGAATGTCGAAGAAGCGCTCCAGTTCCAGAAGCTGGAAGGCGACGACCTGGAGATTTCCTTCAATCCGGACTACATGAAGGATGCGCTGCAAGGCGTCGGTGCGACCTCGATTGTGCTGGCCTTCACCGCGCCGCTGCGCCCATTCACCCTGGTGCCGACTGAAGACAAAGAACACTTTGTCCAGCTGATCACGCCAGTGCGGACGTTCTAACTGAAATCACCTATTTGCCCCTGCAGCCGATCCTGCAGGGGCTTTTCGTTTGCGTAATCTACGGCTAGAAAGGGGGCCGCAAGATGCGCAAGTGGTGGTTTGCGTTGGCGGTAGTCGTCGGTTTGTGGTGGGGCGGGGGCCAGCGAGTGGAAGCGGCACTGCCGTATCAGGATCTGTTGTTTGAGAATGTAACTTGGTCGCCGGGACAAACTCAGAAAGGAATATTATTTGCACCACCTACTGAATTGTGGGTCAAGGTTGACACGACACTGCCGGTCTATTTTTTCGGAACGGACAATCTTCGCTACGGTACGACAGCTGGATATACAGTGCATGTTAAACGGACTGATAACGACGAGAATGATCCGTCAGTTAAGGATGAGATATCAGGACCAAGGCCTGATTCAGCAATTCTTATCGATGTTAAAACGCTTGGCATCCAGAAGTACGATATCAGTCTTAGCTTCAATGGTGCCATTCTACCAAATCTTACAATGAAACTGATCTTGCACGTCGTGTCTGCACTTCCGCCTAATTTAAAACTGAACGCAGATGACTCACAAATATTTGACTTTGTCCCACTCCAGTTATTTCCGGTTGATGAATATGGGCATAAGTATATTGTGCAAATGTATAACGCGAAGGAAGCAAATCGCGTGGAGCCTCAATACGTTCAGCCAATAGTGACGCAGTCTGGTCGTCAACCCTCGCTGGAAAACAAATCGGTAGCTGTTTATATCAATTACGACTCTGGACCAGGCGTCGCAGGCGGTGTAAGGAGGCAGATTGGAACCTATACAATCGTCCATAAACCTGGCCCAATTACTGTGAATCAACAGGGGTCAGCGAGAGTCAAATTGCCCGTGATTATTCCACCAACCGCGTCGACGTACGTTCAATTCAGGTGGTTGAACCCAGCTAATGAGGCCACAGTATTACCGATTGAAGCAGACGGGACTGTTCAGTTTCAGGATTTGAAACCATCCAGTTTCCCCATGAAATGGCAGATCCAATATAAAAATAGCCCGTTCGCTTCTGTCTCAGATAATGTCTTGCCTAGCAACTTATTCGAGTACGCAGGTGTTCAAGGAAAATTTATTACCTCACAGAATTTAGACTTACCTGCCATCCCACTCCCGCCGCTGTTCTCTGGCACTTATACCCTCTCTCAAATCGCCAATGGCCCGATCGCGGTCGCCCCTGCCTGGCAGCAGTTGGACATCAGCGCAACCGGCCCATGGACACTGCAAATGAGCATCAAGGCGCCGCCAGCTCTGCCGATGCGATTAAGGTTAGGCGTGCAAGACACGGGGACGGGTGAGGCACCAATCGCGATTACTGGCACAGACAGTCAAGCCTTGTCCCTGGCTGAAAGCCGGCTGATGATTCCGAAAATGCGGCTACTTTCACCTGGTGAATATGCGGCAGATATTACCTTTAACCTAATTCGAGGGCCGACGCCCTAAAAAGGTGGCCATTTTCGCCGTAAAACGCGAGAATGGCCATTTTTCGCGTTTTGACCGTTTTGGTCATATTTGTGACCCCTTGACCAGCGTTGATTAAATCCGCCGCAGAACCGCTTAAAACGCCAAATTGGATTGAAGCCAATGCATTATTACGGTATAATATATAGGTAGTAAATTCGCTTATTGCGATAATCCTAACGTCAAAGGAGTGGCAGCATGACGACTGTGACGATCACAACCGCCTTCATCACACTGGGGCAGCTTTTAAAAGATGCCGGTGTCGTGGATAGCGGCGGTGCGGCAAAGTATTTTCTGAAAGAAAATGCGGTGCTGGTCAATGACCAGCCTGAAGACCGGCGCGGGCGCAAGCTTGAAGCCGGCGATACCGTGATTTTGCCGGATCAAACCAGCTTCACCGTGGCGCGCGCGGTGGCGCGCGCGTGAAGCTCGAACACCTAACGCTGCATAATTATCGCAATTATGCGGATGTCGATACCGATTTTTCGCCGCAGATCAACGTGCTGATTGGCGAAAACGCGCAAGGCAAAACCAACTTGCTCGAGGCGGTGTACGTGTTGGCGTTAGCACGGAGCCACCGCACCAATAATGACCGCGAACTGATTCGCTTCGGCGAGGACTTTGCCCGCGTGAATGGGCGCATCGGTCGCAGTAGTGGGCCAATGCAGCTCGAGCTGGTGATCTCGACGCAGGGTAAGCGCGCGCGGGTCAACCAGATTGAGCAACCAAAGCTTTCTCAGTACCTTGGCAAGTTCAACGTCGTGCTGTTTGCGCCGGAAGACCTTGCCATCGTTAAAGGAAGTCCGGCCAATCGCCGCCGCTTCATCAATATGGAATTCGGGCAGATGAGTCCTAAGTACCTGTACAATCTCACCCAGTACCGCACCATGTTGAAGCAGCGCAACGCCTACCTCAAGCAGCTGAAGTATCACCAGGCCAAAGACCTGGTGTACCTATCCGTTTTGTCGGATCAGCTGGCGGCGTACGGCGCTGAGCTGACTGCCGCGCGCGAGCAGTTGCTGCACCAAATGGCGGACTTTGCCGAAGTGATTCATAGCGGCATCACCAAGGGCCAGGAGGAGCTGACGTTCGAGTACCGGACGCAGGTGCCGTCAAGTGCCCGGGGGGATGTTCAAACGGCGTACACGGCGCTTCAGGACCTTTACAGCGAGCACCAAAGTCGAGAGATCGACCAAGGCACTTCGCTGGTCGGCGCCCACCGCGATGACGTCGCGTTCATTGTGAACGGCAAGGACGTGGCCAATTTTGGCAGTCAGGGTCAGCAGCGCACCACCGCGCTGGCCGTGAAGCTCGCCGAAATCGACCTGATGAAGGCTCAAACCGGGGAGTACCCGGTGCTGCTGCTTGACGATGTGCTGTCCGAACTGGATGACACGCGCCAGACTCATTTACTTAAGGCCATCCAAAACAAGGTGCAGACTTTTCTCACTACCACTAGTCTGGATGGTATTGCCCAGGAAATAATTGAGACCCCGGCCGTGTACCACGTGCAAAATGGGGTCCTGACCGCAGACTCTGCGGAAGCGTAAGGAGGAGCATGAATGGCAGAAGATAAAGAAACCAAAGAAGAGCTCGTCAAGGAGAAAGAGGAAAAAGCGGCGGAGTATGATGCCAGCCAGATCCAAGTCCTTGAAGGCCTCGAAGCGGTCCGCAAGCGGCCAGGGATGTACATTGGCACGACCTCGAGTCAAGGCCTGCACCACCTGGTGTGGGAAATTATCGACAACGGGATCGACGAAGCCCTTGCCGGGTTTGCGAGCGAGATCGATGTCGTCGTTGAACCCGACAATTCCATCACCGTCACCGATGACGGCCGTGGCATTCCAGTCGACATTCAAAAGAAAACCGGTCGACCAGCGCTGGAGACCGTTTACACCATCCTGCACGCCGGCGGTAAGTTTGGCGGCGGCGGATACAAGGTGTCCGGCGGCCTGCACGGGGTTGGCGCGTCTGTCGTCAACGCCCTGTCGACCGAGCTGGACGTCGTGGTCACTCGCGGCGGCAAGCGCTACTACATCGACTTCACTCGCGGCAAAGTGAAGACTCCAATGAAAATTATTGGGGATGCGCCGGAGCACGAACACGGCACCAAGGTTCATTTTGTGCCGGATCCGGATATTTTCACCGAGACCACGACCTACGACGACAAAATTCTGGTGCAGCGGATTCGTGAGCTGGCCTTCCTGAACAAGGGCCTGCAGCTGAACTTTACCGACAAGCGCAAGGACACCGCCGAAAAGCTGTCGTTCAAGGCGGAAGGCGGCATTCGTGAGTACGTTGAATTCCTTGATAAGGGGAAGGACAACCTGCTGGAAGAGCCGATTTACGTCGAAGGCCAGTACAAGGGCATCACAGTTGAAGTCGCGCTGCAGTACGCGACCAACGGTTATGCCACCAACCTCCTGACCTTCGCCAACAACATTCACACCATCGAAGGCGGGACCCATGAAACTGGGTTCAAGGCTGCCCTGACGCGCGTGATCAATGACTACGCCCACAAGTCCGGCGCCTTGAAGGAAAATGACGAGCCGCTGTCTGGCGAAGACGTGCGTGAAGGCATGACAGCCGTGGTTTCCGTCAAGCACCCAGATCCGCAGTTTGAGGGCCAGACCAAGACCAAACTCGGCAATGCCGATGCGCGGACGGCCGTGGACCGCATGTTCTCCGAGCACTTCTCCAAGTTCTTGATGGAGCACCCGGCAGAAGGCAAGCAGCTGATCGACAAGGCAATGCTGGCCAACAAGGCCCGCGCCGCTGCCAAGCGCGCACGTGAAGTGACACGCAAAAAGTCAGGACTGGAAATTTCCAACCTGCCAGGCAAGCTGGCGGATAACTCCAGCAAGGACCCGGAAATCTCCGAGCTGTTCATCGTCGAAGGGGATTCCGCGGGCGGTTCCGCGAAGTCCGGCCGCAGTCGTCTGACTCAAGCCATCCTGCCCATTCGGGGGAAGATCCTGAACGTTGAAAAAGCCAGCATGGAGCGGATTTTGGCTAACGAAGAAATTCGAACCTTGTTTACCGCCATGGGCACCGGGTTTGGCGATGACTTCGACGTTTCCAAGGCGCGCTACCACAAGCTGATCATCATGACTGATGCCGATGTCGATGGCGCGCACATTCGCACGCTGCTTCTGACGCTGATTTATCGTTACATGCGGCCGCTGTTGGATGCCGGCTACGTCTACATCGCCCAGCCGCCGCTGTATCGGGTGCGCCAAGGCAAAATGATGAAGTACATCGACTCCGATGAAGAGTTGGAAGAAGTACTGGGACAGCTGCCACCATCACCAAAGCCAGAGATTCAGCGCTACAAAGGGCTTGGTGAAATGGATGCCAGCCAGCTCTGGGAAACTACCATGGATCCGGACAAGCGCCGGCTCCTGCGGGTCTCCCCAGAAGACGCCGAAAACGCCGATGGCATTTTCGAAATGCTGATGGGCGATTCGGTCGGCCCACGCCGCCAATTCATCGAAGACAACGCGGTTTACGTCGACAGCAAGAACATCGACGCTTAATCGGGGGGCCTTGTGACCTACGCCGGGAATGGCTGGAACGTAGCGGACACCGCTTCGAGCCTCGCAAGCGAGTCTCTCAGTCGGGTCTTCTGCTAGGCGGTAAACCGCCAAGCAGAATTTCGCTACTGAGCCATTCCCGGCTCCGGCCACAAGGCGGTATCACCGACGGTTGAGTGTGGCTCAAAGGTGTGCGTACTGCTCTATGAATGCGGCGTCCCGTTGAGTTCTATGAAGGTCGCCCCCGCTGTATCAGTAAATTTTTTAAGTAAAAAGAAGCATCACTAAACAGCACCACTGAGAGGAGCTAAGAATTCACATGGATGATCGTCAAGAAAGCCGGATCACCACCGTTAATCTGGCAAAAACCATGAAGACCTCATTCCTGGAGTACGCGATGAGTGTCATCGTGGCGCGGGCCTTGCCCGATGTCAGAGACGGCCTCAAGCCGGTCCAGCGCCGGATCTTGTACGGCATGAATGAACTCGGGGTCACCCCGGACAAGCCATACAAGAAGTCCGCGCGTATCGTTGGGGATGTCATGGGGAAATACCACCCGCATGGTGACTCATCGATTTACGAAGGCATGGTCCGCATGGCACAGGACTTTTCCTACCGCTACATGCTGGTCGACGGGCACGGGAACTTTGGCTCCGTCGACGGCGACGGCGCTGCCGCGATGCGGTACACCGAAGCCCGCATGAGTAAGATCACGATGGAAATGCTCCGCGACATCAACAAAGACACCATCGACTACCAGGACAACTACGATGGCACCGAAAAAGAGCCGACCGTGCTGCCGGCGCGCTTCCCGAACCTGCTGGTCAACGGCGCGACCGGGATCGCCGTGGGGATGACCACCAACATTCCGCCGCACAACCTGGCGGAAGTCATTTCCGCGCTGCACATCCTGATGGATAATCCGGATGCGACGACGGCGGACTTGATGTCTGCGCTGCCTGGGCCCGATTTTCCGACTGGCGGCCTGGTCATCGGCAAGTCTGGCATTCGTCGGGCTTACGAAACCGGCAAGGGCACGATCATCGTGCGCGCCAAGACGGAGATTCAAACCTCGAAAAACGGTAAGGAACGCATCATCGTCACCGAAATTCCGTACATGGTCAACAAGGCGAAAATGGTTGAACGCATCGCCGAGCTGGCTCGCGAAAAGAAGATCGATGGCATCACCGACCTGAACGATGAGTCCGACCGTGACGGGATGCGCATCGTCATCGATGTGCGCCGCGACATGAGTGCCTCGGTCGTGCTGAACAACCTGTTCAAGCTGACGCCGATGCAGACCGGTTTTTCCTTCAACATGGTCGCCATCGTCAATGGGGCCCCGAAGACCCTCAGCCTGAAAGAGATTCTGCAGTACTACCTGCAGCATCAGGAAGAGGTCATTCGCCGGCGGACCGAGTTCGATCTGAAAAAGGCTCAGGCGCGGGAGCACATCCTGGCCGGGTTGAAGATCGCGCTGGATCACATCGACGAGATCATCAGCATCATCCGCGGCAGTGAAACCGGGGATAAGGCTAAGGTCATCCTGATGGATAAGTTCGGCCTGTCTGATAAGCAAAGCCAGGCCATTCTCGACATGCGGCTGGTTCGCCTGACCGGACTGGAACGCGAGAAGGTCGAAAACGAGTACAAGGACGTGCTGGCTGCCATTGCTGACTACAAGGACATTTTGGCCAAGCCTGAGCGCATCCACCAGATCATTTACGACGAATTGCTCGACATCCAAAAGAAGTTCGGCGACAAGCGCCGCACTGAGCTTTTGGTCGGTGAAGACCTGACCATCGAAGACGAGGACCTCATCGAAGAGGAAAACGTCGTGATCACCCTTACGCACAACGGCTACATCAAGCGTCTCCCAAGCGATGAGTTCAAGGCGCAAAACCGCGGCGGCCGCGGGGTTCAAGGGACCGGCGTGCACGACGATGACTTTGTCGAGCACCTGGTGACGACCTCGACCCACGACATGCTGCTGTTCTTCACCAACACCGGTAAGGTTTACCGGATGAAGGGTTACGAGGTGCCTGAATACAGCCGTACGGCCAAGGGCATCCCGATCATCAACCTGCTGGGCATCGACAACAACGAAAAGATTCAGACGGTGTTGAACGTCAAACGCCATGACACAGACGCGGATGAGGACGCCGAGGCGGCCAGTGATGACTACCTGTTCTTCGTCACCCGCAACGGGGTCGTTAAGCGCACGCCAACGCGGGAGTTCTACAACATCCGCAAGAATGGCCTGATCGCCTTGAACATGAAAGACGGCGATGAGCTGAGCAACGTCATTTCGACCACCGGCGAAAACACTATCTTCATCGGCACGCACCTGGGCTATTCTGTGACCTTTAAGGAACAGGACGTCCGCAGCATGGGCCGTTCTGCCACTGGGGTGCGCGGTGTCCGTCTGCGCGACGGGGACTACGTGGTTGGCTCTGACATTCTCAAGCCGGATTCAGAAGTCTTCGTGATTTCCGAAAAAGGCTACGGGAAGCGGACTGCCGCCTCCGAGTACCCAATTAAAGGGCGCGGTGGTAAAGGCATCAAGACCGCCAACATCACGGAAAAGAACGGGCCGCTGGCCGGCGTCACCACTGTTGATGGCACTGAAGACATCATGGTGATCACCGATGCCGGGGTCATGATCCGCTTCAACATTGACACGGTTTCGCAAACTGGGCGTTCCACGCTTGGCGTGCGGCTGATCAAGGTCGACGATGGCGCCAAGGTCGCCACCATGGCAAAGCTGGCCCCAGAGCCAGATGAGCCGGAACCAACCGATAGCGCGGCAAGTGTTGACGGCAGTGCCGCAGCGACCGGTGACCAGCCTGCAGGCAGTGAAGTAGCAAGCGCCGGCTCCTACGCTGGGGATGCTGATTCACAGGTCAACGAGCTGCTGAAGCGCGCCGAGGACGATCAGAACAATCAATCTGACGGGGATAGCGATAGCGACAACAGTTCAGACGATCAATAATCGTCAGCTTAGATTCGGACCGGGCGGGGTACTTCACCTTCCCGGTCCTTTTTGAAAGAAGTGGGTAAAAACAATGCACTATTCTTTAAGTCTGATAGAGATCATTGGTCGGCTGCTGCTGGCCATGCTGATCTCCGGGGTGATTGGCTACGACCGCGAGCATAAGAACCGGCCAGCGGGCATTAAGACGCATGTGCTGGTCTGTGTAGGTGCCTGCATGATCGCGCTGATGCAAAAAGAGATCGGCTTTAACGCCTTGAACACCGCGCTGGCTGAGCCCAAACTCGCCGGTGTGCTGCGGGCCGACGACGCGCGTCTGATCGCCCAGGTCGTTTCCGGCATCGGGTTCTTGGGCGCGGGCACGATCATCGTGCAGCACCGCACTGTGCGCGGCCTGACCACCGCGGCGAGCCTGTGGGCCGTTGCCGCGATCGGCTTAGCGATTGGGATGGGCAACTACGACATCGCCATTCCCGGGTCCGTGCTGATCATCTTGGTGCTGGTCTTCGCCAAAAATCTGCTGCACGTCAATACGATGAAGCGACTGCTGGTCCAGTACCATCACCGCGTCGAAACCAAGGAGTTCATCCAGCAATACTTTGATGATCACCACATCAAGGTCACCGACGTCAACTTCCGTGTGACCCAGTCGGATACCGATTCTGTTTACACCAACATCTATGAGATCGAGCTTCCTCGCGGGATGAACTACGCGGACATCATCGAGGACATCTCGATGAACAAGAACATCATGCAGATCCAGACCGTGTCAATTTAATAAAAGGTTGGCATTCGGGCGCTTGGTTTGGTGAGCGTCGATGGGTAAAGAAGGGAGCTGGCCGGAGTCGAAATCGGCTCAGCAGTGAAGAAATTGTTGGCGACTTGTCGCCTACAATTTGCCCCGACTGAGAGACTCGCTTGCGAGGCTCGAAGCGGTGGCCACCACTCTAGCTTCGCGTCGCCAGCCGAATTTCGACGGAGGCCAGCTCCCTTTATGGGCCAGTGCAGGCACGCGCCCGAAATAGTTTGAGTAAACCCATTCGGTATGATACACTATTAGCTTGTGAGCATGTGCCCTTTTGGCACGCTTACTCCTTGCCCTAGGGAATAGGGCCAATAGTCCATAAGGAGGTGACATGTCAAATGGCTGAAACTAAGTATGAAGTGACCTACATCATTCGTCCAGATATCGACGAAGAGGCCAAGGCTCAATTAGTTGAACGTTTTGACAATATCTTGAAGGAAAATGGTGCCAGCATCATTGATTCCAAGGATTGGCAGAAGCGTAAGTTTGCCTATGAAATCAAGAATTTCACAGAAGGCACTTACCACATCGTTAACCTGACCGCTAACGATTCCAAGGCGATCGACGAATTCGACCGTCTTGCTAAGATCAGTAGCGAAATTCTTCGCCACATGATCGTTGTCCGCAACGACTAGTTATCGTTAAGGGGGAAACTTGAATGATCAATAATGTATCATTGACCGGGCGTTTAACGCGCGATGTCGACCTACGTTACACCCAAAGTGGGACCGCGGTCGGGTCATTCACCCTGGCTGTTGACCGGCAGTTCACCAATGCCCAAGGCCAGCGCGAGACGGACTTCATTAACTGCGTGATCTGGCGCAAGAGTGCTGAGAATTTCAGCAACTTTACGCGCAAGGGCTCACTGGTCGGCGTCGAGGGGCACATTCAAACGCGCACCTACGACAATGCTCAAGGCCAACGGGTCTACGTCACCGAAGTCGTCGTCGAGAACTTCGCGCTGCTGGAAAGCAAGGCGACCACGCAAGCGCGGCCGTCTGAACCGGCAACCGGCAACAACCAACCACAGGCTGGCGGCTTCGGCCAACAGCCTCAGTCAGGATTTGGTGGCGGGCAGCCTGCACAACAGGCCCCGCAAACACCAAACTTTGGCGCCCCTGCATCATCAGCTGCCAGTGCGAGCCCGCAAAAGCCGGCGCAACCTGACAACAGTGCCGATCCGTTTGCCAACAATGGCAAGACAATCGACATCTCGGATGATGATCTGCCGTTTTAATCCAATCAAGTTCGCTTAGGTGAGTTTGAATCAATCAATGAGTAAAGGAGTGACATCCATGGCACAACAGCGTCGTGGTGGCCGTCGTCGTCGTAAAGTCGACTTCATCGCCGCAAACCACATCGATTACATCGATTACAAAGACACCAATTTGTTGGAACGGTTCATCTCTGAACGGGGCAAGATCTTGCCTCGTCGGGTGACCGGTACCAGCGCCAAAAACCAGCGTAAGCTGACGATCGCGATCAAGCGGTCACGCATCATGGGTCTTCTGCCATTTGTCGTTGAAGACTAGTCCCACCAGCCCTCTGCAGAGATGCAAAGGGCTTTTTTTATCGGTTTGGTGATGCACAAAAGCCGGCTATGCATTCGCTTTCTGTTATATTTTCAAATATTTCTTTGTAAATTCTAATGACCGGTCTTGAAAATTTCCTCGTTTAGGCCCACCATAGAGAGTGGAGACAGTGTTGAATGCGTTTATCTCAAATCCCTCAGGAGGCGATTAAACTTGGCAGAGCCACATTCACGGCAGTCATTGATTTTGGCGACGTACGAGCGGCACGATAAGCTCGATCAGATTTTAAGCGGTATGTCAGATGAAGAATTGAACGGGACCTTCCCGTTCAAAGGCCGCGATCGTAACGTTCGCGACGTATTGGTCCAGCTGGCAGCTTGGCAGAAAATGTACCTGGATTGGAGCAAAGCAAACCTGGCTGGGACCGCAAAGCGGTTCATGCCGAAACCGTACAGTTGGAAGAATAGCGGCAAGCTGAGCCGCAAGATCTGGCAGGCCAACCAGAAGACCACGTTGGCAGAGGCCAAAAAAGCCTTCGAAAGTTTGTACAACGATCTGATGGACCAGTTCGAGCAAGGCAACAACGAGGAAATGTTCCTCAGGGGCTTTTACCCTTGGACCGGCAGCATGTCACTCGGCGAATTTGCGACGATGGTGGCATCCACGCACTGCGCTTGGGCGATCAAAGTCCTGACGCAGTACCTGAAGGCCACCCGGAAGTCGAAGCCGCTCGAGCAAGCAAAGTAATTTCAACGAAAGGCGACCACCCGGGCCGCTTTTTTTATCCCAAGGAGAAAATGATGAAACTGACGATCACAATGACTATGACAGACACCGAGACGCGGCTGGACCTGGGTGAAGGCCTGGGCACGATGCGATTAACGTCGAACCTAGAGCAGCCCGTCCCAGCCAATGATGTTCGCCTGGCAACGGCCACCCACGCGTTGATTGGCGCCGGTGACGTGCCCGCCAATGCGGACGGCGTCATTATCCTAGGCGTGCCGGACAGTGTTGACGGGGTCAAGGTCCAGCGCTTTTTTGAGCAGCTGATCGCCGAGGGCAGCGCCACAGCCACCGGGGAAGCATTGCAGAAGCTGCTGGAGACGCAGATGCGGGTCCTGGTTCGCCTGGGCATTCAACTCCAGGCTGCGACTCCTGCCAAGAAGCGACCCGCCAAGGCGCGTCACCGCTTCGACAAGACGCTGAAGGCCCATGCGTTCCACGTGAAACGCGGCGGCAGTGAGGCGACAGTGTACTGGACCGGGGCCAAGGAAATGACCATCGCACCAGGCGCCAAGCTCGTGCGCGAGCCGCTGCTGAATCGCGACGGGTCGCAGAGCTATGGCACCAAGTACGGGGACAAGCTGCGGGCAGACAACGCTGATAAAATCGCTGACTTTACGACGACTGCCCCGGTGACACTGCGCAGCGTGAACGAGGTCGGCCTCTTCCTGTATTACGGCGATACCAACGGCTGGCTGGAGCTAGTCGACGCAGATGGCAAGACGCTGGACGAGCTGACGCGCGTGGATTAGGTCACTGATGAAGAGACTATTCTTCATTAGCGTAAAAAAATATTCCTAAATTTAAGTTTTTTATTTTCGGATTAAAAGCGTAATTTTCAAAGCCGCCGCGGCTTTCATATTTTTATTTTCTCTGGAAACTGTTATTTTTATTTTGCGCGGCTTTTAAGCTCTTTAACTGGAACCGTTTTTCTTCTACCGTGTAGGCTAGTTAAGTGTGAATAGGAGCTGAGCGGCGATTGAAAAATATTAGTCGACTGGTGCGCGCGCAACGCAAAAAGCTCGGCTTGACGATCGAACAACTAGCGGAGAAGGCTGGCGTTTCGGTCAGTCTGCTGTCCCGAGTGGAACGCGGCGACGTGGATAACATCAGCATTAAAAAGTTAACGGAAATCGGTGAAGCCTTGGGGCTGCAACTGGCGGACTTTTTTGTGGGCGACCAGTTTGCGGACGTTAACACGCTGGCCCTGCTGAACTACCTCAAGACTTTGCCAGAGGCGAAGCGTCAGGAAGTGTCAGCGGCCCTGTTGGCCTTGTTGCAGTCTATGGATTAAAAAGGCGATAATGAAGTCGCGGTGCGCTTTGAGCATGCCGCGACTTTTTAGTGGGGGCGAGGCAATGAAAGTGATGCTGATTGGGGCACCAGGCAGTGGCAAATCGACGCTGGCGCGGCAACTGGCCCGCCAGACCGGCTGGCCACTGTTGGCGTTGGACCGGGTGTGGCACGCGATGGATTACTCCGCTGCGGCCAAGCAGCGATTCATTGCCGAGCAGACGCGATTCATGGCGACGCATCGCGACTGGTTGATCGATGGCAACTTCACCAGCACCGTCCCCTTGCGGCTGGCCCAAGCCTATCTGGTGGTGTGGCTGCGAGTCCCAAGCCTGGTGGCCCCGGTGCGACTGATGCGCCGCTCACTGGCTTTTCACCGCAACCCGGCGACGCGCCCAGACATGGCGCCAGGGTTTCAGGAACATTTGGACCGCGATTACCTGGATTTTTTAACTTACGCGCTGACTTTTCGCAAGGCGGTTGAACCACGCCTGGCCGCGCTGCTGGCGACTGCCCCAGCACAGACCGATATCCGCATCATTCAAAGTACCAGCGGCAAGTCGGCCCTCATCGGTGAGCTGACTGAGTTGTCCCGGCGCGGGCGTGAAGCCGACTAAAGGCGCAGGGCGTGGGCACTGATCGCTGCTGTTCCACGTGAAACACCCTGAGCAGGCAGACAAAAGCAGCGCTGAGCATCGGCTCGGCGCTGTTTGCTTACGCGCCCACGTACAGCGCGTACTGATATTCGTCCTGCCACTGCTCGGCGAGCCAAAACTCGCGGCGGTGGTGGGCTTCCTGGGTCATGCCCAGATGCTCGTAAAAGCCGATGGCGGCCGTGTTACTGGCAAGAACGCGGAAGCTGATTTTCCCGATGGCTTGTGTTGCTGCGGCCGTTTTGACCGCTTCGATCAGCGCCCGGCCAACCCCTTGGCCTTGAGCCTGCTTGCTGACGGCGAGACCGGCGACCCACTGGCGGCGCATGCTGGGGTAGGGGCCGGCGACGTGGCACGTGATGTAGCCGCAGACCTGACCGGCCTCATTGCAGGCGACCAGCGTCAGCGCGGCATGGTGCAACAGGTCAGTTTTAAACCCCTCGTACTCATCCGGCTGCATCATGTGCGGCGTTTTGGTTTCATCCATCTCGCCGGTTTCAATTTGCCAAACGGTGGCCATATCGGCTTCGGTGGCGGTTCTAATGTTGATCATTTGAAGAGTTCTCCTTTTCTTGCGGTGAATCCGTGCTGGTCCAGGGCCAATCGACCGCCGGCAGGTGCGGCTTGGGCAGGCTTGCGCGCAGGGCGATGATCAGCTGCCCAATCGCCAACTGCCACTGCTGGTGCGCCATAGGATCGCCGTGTCTGAGTCCTGAGAAAATAATTTTGGCGTTTTGCGGCCAGTTGCGCTTGAGCTCGGCAAAGCTTGTCGCATCGGTGCGCGTCACCAGCGCGTATGCAGCATCCAGGCAGGCCTGCTTAGTTTCATCAGACAGGCTGGCGGTCCAGTTCGCGATGGTGTCCTGCGCCAGCTGCGAGAGCAAGTCGGTTTTTGGCAGCGAGGCGAAGTCTTCCCCGGCAACTTCCCAGGAAAAAGGATCGTGCTGGCGGAAACCATGGGCGCGGCTTTGCACCACGGAAAAGCCGGAGTCGGGGTCAAAGAGCGTGCCAATCAGGCTGGTTTGCGGCACCAGCTTGTGGACGCGCGGCGCAAGCGCGGTCGGCACCGGCTTACCGATACCCGGCCCGTCGGCGTTGAACACGGCCTGCACCTGGTCCTGCAGCGCGCCGGGGGCTTCGGCAAAGGCGTAGGTCGCCAGCGTCCCACCCTTGGAATGCCCGCCTAGGAAATATGGCCCGGGATAGGTGGCGGCGATGCGCTGAAAATAGGCCAGCGCGGCCTTTTGGGAGGGAATGGCCTGCATGTAAGCCATGTTAAAGTCTTCCTTCCAGTCGACAAAGTCCGCTCGGGTGCCGCGAAAGGCGATAAACTGGCCGTGCGGTAGGGTGAGCGTCAGCGCTGAGAACTGCTTTTGCGCCTCGACGTCGAGCTGGGCGACCTGATCGTGCCAGGCAATCGTCTGATAGCGCGGCGCGTGGGTCATCAGCTTGAGTAGCGCGAGGTTCTCAGCCGGCCGCCAGGTGTGCTCGGTCAAGGCCTTCAGGTCGGCACTTTTGCGCAGCGCGTGGAGCGTGCCGCTGGTCACTGGTAATCGGGCAAAATCAAAGTAAGCCAGCTGCGACAATAGCACGCCGTCGATCGGCCCCAGCGGCACGGCGCTGAACGGTTCCTGCGCATAACTTCGCGCATAATCTAGCATGTTGGGCATCTGGCTCACCTCCTGTGCTTATTATGCCATACGTGTGAAGTAATTTTTGGCAAATGAAAAGGCCGAAGCCACGCCCGGCCTAAATACTTATTTCTTGCGGTACATCATGTAAAGCGACATGATTGAATCAGCCAGCATGATGATGGCCATGAGCCACATAGCGTGTTCCATGTTGACCATGTTCATGCTGATGTTGGTCCCGAAGACCATCCACACGAGGACCGCATTGGCGGCAAACATTAACCAAGTAAACAGCTTAGACATTTTACACCCCTCCAGATCTATCCACTATTTATAACGATTCTATTCTACACTGTTTTTGGCGTGGAAGCGTGTTAAAATGGAATCGGACTTAGGTGAGGCACAATTTCCTTGCCAGTAATGAAAGGGGAAATATTATGACACAGCATGTGTATGATGATTACTTTTTCGATGAACCGGCGTACAACACCCACGATGGCGGCTATGTGCCGCTGGAAGTCGCGGACGCGCCGGAGTCCCAGCTGGCAATTCCGCCGCTGCTGAAGCCCGACAAAGAGACTGACACCGACGCCTGGTATACCCTGGAAGCGCAAAAGGGCGAGACCCAGATCCTGCCTGGTGCCAAAACCAAGACCTGGGGCTACAACGCCCCACTGCTGGGCACGACGCTGGCCTTTGAAGTGGGCAAGCACATTCATGTCACCTTGAAAAACTCGCTCGATGAGTTGACCACGTTCCACTGGCACGGCCTGTCCGTGTCCGGCCCGTACGTTGACGGCGGCTGCCACGCGCCGGTTTATCCGGGCGAAAGCAAGGAAATCGACTTCACGCTGGATCAGCCGGCCGCGACGACCTGGCTGCACGCGCACCCGTGTCCGTCGACCGCTGAGCAAGTCTGGCATGGCCTGGCTGCGATGGTGCTGGTGCGCGATCAGCACGAGGCCAGCCTGCCGCTGCCGCGGACTTACGGCGTTGACGACATTCCGCTGGTCCTGCAAGACCGTCGCTTCCACGAAAATAATCAGTGGGACTACCACGCCGATTACGATCCGGATGGCGTTCAGGGCCCAACGGCGATGATCAACGGCACCGTCAACCCGGTCTTCGATGTCACCACACAAAAGCTGCGCCTGCGCATCCTTGATGGGGCCAACCGGCGCGAATGGCGGTTGCATTTTTCCGATGATCTGCAATTCACCCAGATCGCCAGCGACTCCAGCTTGCTCCCGGAGCCGGTGCAGCTGACCCACCTGATGCTGACCTGCGCCGAGCGGGCAGAGATCATTGTCGACTTTAAGAACTATAAGGAAGGCGACACGGTCACCCTGTTCTCCGACGATGTACCGATCGTGAAGTTCCGCGTTCACGCCTTTAAGCCAGATAACAGCGTGCTGCCGGATCACCTGATCGACATTCACGCGCCTGAAGTGCTGCCAACCACGCCGGTTCGCAAGATCGTCATGTCGGGGATGGATGAGCAGGTTGCCATCGACGGCAAGAAGTTCAACATGCAGCGCATCGATGCCACTCAGCCAATTGGTCTGGCGCAGTACTGGGATGTCACCAACACCAACTCGATG
Organism: Lacticaseibacillus sp. 53-4; assembly: GCF_016861805.1. NCBI lineage: Bacteria > Bacillati > Bacillota > Bacilli > Lactobacillales > Lactobacillaceae > Lacticaseibacillus > Lacticaseibacillus sp. 53-4. The sequence goes on along the minus strand of NZ_BOLT01000014.1, from coordinate 24,235 downwards.
AACGGCGGCATGGTTCACCCGTTCCACGTGCATGGCACGCAGTTCCTGGTCATTTCGCGCAATGGCGGCGCGCCTTACCCGAATGAGCACGGCTACAAGGATACCGTCGGCGTCAACCCAGGCGAGACCGTTCGCCTGCTTGTGCGGTTCGATCTGCCAGGCGTCTACATGTATCACTGCCACATCATCGAGCACGAAGACGGCGGCATGATGGCGCAAATTCAGACCTATGATCCAAACAAGCCGATGCCAAAGTACAAACTCATGGATATGGAGACCTTAACGCAGGCCTTCGCCAAGGAGCGCGGCGTCGATCCGGACACCATGTGGATGGCCGGCATGGATTCATACAAGAAAATGGGCATGAAGATGTAGTCTGATCTTTTCCCGGGAAATAGCGAAGTGGTTCAACTCACACGCATTTTGCGTGGTGCTGGACCACTTTTTCTATCACCCGGGAAATACGCGATGCAACAACGCGGTGGCTACGGGCCGCACGACCAGGCCGCGAATGATGTAGGCCAAGGCGAAGGAGCGCACCCAAGTGAAAAGCAGGGCTGATACAGGGAGGCCTGGCAGCACGCCGGCAGTCACCAGGCCCCAGGTCGACATGCTCAGGCACATGATGAGAATAGTTGCCCACTGGTGAATTTGTTGCGCCCAGTCGGGATCAAGGCTCTGCTGCTGGGTGGTGGCGAATACGCTGATCAGCAGGTTGGTAACCGGCGCGGCAACTGCCAGATTCCACGCGAAGGCGACTAAGATGGTGGGCGCCCAGCCGCTGAGAAATGTGGTCAAGGCGGCTGCAGTAAAGCCCAGCTGGAAAAGGATGTTGAGGCCGCTCATGAGCGACCCCATGCCCAGACACATTTCAGCGGTGAAGAACAACTGTTGCTTAGTGTAGGTATACATGTCGATAGCCTCCCTTCCAGCCCGGTGAGTGGCTGCTGGCCAGTCTTGTGGTTTGTGTATGACTGGGCATCTGGTCGGGCAACTGATTCGCCTTGGTGCTGGGGTGGCCACTAGTCCAGGCCTTCTCACGGTATCAATTTTAGAGCGTGCTGGGTTATGATTAATGTAATGAATAGTGGAGGTAACACGATGGCAGAAACTAAGCTTGACCTGACGACCTTGGTCCCGTATCGCAACCACCAAATTGCCAGTCGCTCACTGTCGCGCCGCCTGGGCATCACCTTGCCGCTAGCCGTTTACGCGATGGCGGCAGGCGAAACAATCAGCACCGAAACCGCCAGTCGGACACGCCTTTTGCAGTGCCTGGAGGGGGAGCTGACCGTCATTTTTACGGATCACCGGACCACTGTCGAACCCGGGACAATGCTGGTAGTCCCAGCTGGCACAGCTCATGCGTTGAGCGCTGAGCAGCCGTGTAAGTTTATGCAGATTGAAAGCGAGGTTCGTCAATGACATATATCGATAAAATTCCGCAGGCCACTGTCGTCGATCTCAAGCAGTTGATCGATTTAGCCGATGATGAAGTCACCAGTCGTACGCTGGTCCAGCGGCCCGATTTGACGTTGACCCTGTTTGCGGTGGGCACCGGCGAAGAAATCGGTGGCCACGAAGCCGCTGGCGATGCCATGGTGAATGTCTTAAGCGGTGTGGCGGAGATCACCATTGCCGATCAGACATACACGGTGGCGGCTGGTCAGACCATTGTGATCCCCGCCGGGCAGCGCCACTCTCTGTATGCCAAGGAGGGGTTTCAAATGCTGCTGACCGTTGTGAAACCGGCCCGGTCTTGAGTGAACCGCTTTGCCGTGACCAAAAGGGCGCTACTCCACGTGAGAGTAGCGCCCCTTTTTGTACGCTGGTACGTTTAGTTGTCGGCCTGATCGTCAGGGTGCAAGCCAGGCCCACCGCCTTGAGGACCGTGAGGACGGCCGCCAAACTCAGGCCGGCCATCATGGCCGCCAAAGCCGCGGCGGAGACCGCCGCCCCATTCCTGCCGGTAGCCGTGATGGCCGTGGTGGCGGCGCGGCCCAAACTGGCCGAGCTTTTCAAAGTAGGCGTCAACGGCCTCGTCCTGGTCGCCATTTTCCAAGCTGCCGATAAGCTTTAACATCAAGCCGGTCAGCTGCGCCTGTTCTTCCGCGGTCAGGCCGGCAAACATTTTATCTGCCAGCTGGTCCTTGTCGTCGCGGGCACTTTCAATAAAAGTTTTGCCATCATCGGTGAGTGAAATCAGCTGCACGCGGCCGTCTTCATCAGAGGGGGTGCGGGAGACCAGGCCGGCGTCCTCGAGCTTTGCCACCATGGCGCTGGCGGAGCTGGGCCGGATGTCGAGCGCCTCAACGATGTCGGCGTTGGTCAGGCGGTCGTGCTGCGCAATCAGCCGCAGCACGCGCATCTGGCCTCGCGGGGCGGCTCCTTCGCGGTGGTCAGAATGCAGCGTCCACATCGCGCTTTGCGCAAAGCCGCGCTGCGTGAACAGGCGACCAAAGAGTCTGAGCAATTGTTGGGTATCTTGGGTCATGAGCGATTACCTCCAAGGATTTTATTTAGCTAGTCACACATATAGACTAACTAACGAAAAGAGTTTAATCCCTTAGTTAGTTTTTGTCAACAAAAGCTAACTAAAAAAGATTTTCGGCTTTTTTTCCGCGAACTTGATGCCGGTCAAGTCGGATTTTTCCGTTCGGCCTTAAGCTGAACTTGTCAATCAGGAAAGGTCATTCGGCAGGCGTCGAAAAGGCCGCCTACAAGGAGAGTGGAAAATATGAAATTTCAACTATGGATCGAAAAACACACGACGCAGCTGACCGCCGTTTCGGCAATCCTCATCGTGCTGGGGTACGCAGGCAAATACCTGCTGAATGCACCGCTGGTTTACACGATCACCCTGGCGACAGCGTCGATCGTCGCCGGCGTTCCGATTTTCCTGCATGCCTACCAGGCGTTGCGCGTGAAGGTCATCAGCATTGAACTGCTGGTCACCATCGCGGTGATCGGGGCGTTCATCATCGGTGAGTACAACGAAAGCGCGATTGTCACGTTCCTCTTCCTGTTCGGGAACTTCCTGGAACAGAAAACCCTCGCCAAGACGCGCCAGTCGATTAAGAGTCTGACCGAAATGGCGCCGACCAGCGCGGAACTGATCCACGATGACGGGACGATCGAAGAGGTCGACGTTGATGACCTCGATGTCGGCGACGTGGTCCAAGTCAAAACCGGTGGCTCGATCCCAGTCGACGGGGAAATCGTCGACGGGCAAGGGTACGCCGATGAAGCTGCCGTGACCGGCGAGTCGCGCGCCGTCACCAAGAACGCTGGGGACAAAGTATTCTCTGGCACGCTGCTCAGCGACGGGTACGTGAAGATCAAGGCGACCAAGGTCGGGGACGACACGACGTTTGCCAAGATCATCGAATTGGTCGAAGACGCGCAAGACACCAAGTCCCACGCCGAGAAGTTCATCGACCGCTTCGCCAAGTATTACACCCCCGCGGTGCTGGTCATCGCGCTGATAGTCGGCCTGGTCTCTCGCGACTTCAAGCTTGCCATCACGGTCCTGGTGCTTGGGTGCCCTGGGGCTTTGGTCATCGGCGCGCCGGTTTCCAACGTTGCCGGCATCGGCAATGGCGCCAAGCGCGGCATTCTCGTCAAGGGCGGGTCTGCAATGGATACCTTCTCGAAAGTCGACACGTTTGTTTTTGATAAAACCGGCACGCTGACGACGGGCAAAACCGCGCTGGCCGACAGCAAAGTTTACGGTCCAGACGCCAATCAGGCGCTGCAGCTGACCGCCGCCGTCGAGGCGCTTTCCGACCACCCGCTGGGCCGTGCGCTGACCCAGGCCGCAGATGATGCGCACCTGGATTACAAGGCTTTGGCGATCGAAAACAGCAGCACCATCAAGGGCCAAGGCATTACGGCTACCGTCGCGGGTCACACCGTATGCGCCGGCAACCGCAAGCTGCTTGAGGCGCATGACGTCCAGCTCTCTGCCGAACAGGCCGAGACGCTGAGCCAGTTCCAGGCGACCGGCAGTTCGATCGTCATTGTGGCCATCGATGCGAAGGTCGCGGCAATTTACGCCATCGCGGACACCATTCGCGAGGGTCTCAAGGACGAGTTAGCCGAGCTGAAAAAGGCCGGGGCCAAGCACCTGGTCATGCTGACCGGTGATAACACGCAAACCGCCAATTACGTCGCGAACCAGCTGGGGATCGATGAGGTCCACGCCGACTTGCTGCCCCAGGACAAAGTCACTTATGTGAAGCAGTTTGAAGACGAAGGCCGCACCGTCGCCTTCGTTGGGGATGGCATCAACGACAGTCCGTCGCTGGCGACCGCTGACATCGGCATCGCAATGGGCTCAGGCACCGACGTTGCGATTGAAACCTCTGACATTGTCTTGATGCAGTCCAGCTTTGCGGCTTTGGACCACGCTTACAAGCTGGCCAAGAAGACGGTGCTGAACACCCGTGAGAATATCTTCATCTCCATCGCTGTGGTCGCCTTCCTGCTGCTGGGCCTGATCGCCGGCTTCATCTACATGGCTAGCGGCATGTTCGTTCACGAAGCCTCTATCCTGGTCGTCATTTTCAACGCGATGCGCCTGATCAACTACGGCAAGCATGACGACAAAAAAATCTCAGAAAATGTCGCGAACTTGACCGCGGTCAATTCCGCCAAGTGAGCAACTCGATAGAATGTAGTTGTAAATAAGCGAAAGGGAGTCTTTCAAATGAGTAAAAAAATCACAATGCAACTGGATCAGCTGACCTGCCCGTCTTGCTTGACCAAGATTGAAGGGGCCGTAAAGCAGCAGCCCGGCGTTTCCAACGTCAAAGTGCTCTTCAATGCTGGCAAGGTGAAGGCCGACTTTGACGACAGCCAGACCTCAGCCGACCAGTTGTCGGACGTGGTCACCAAGCTGGGCTACGAAGTCAAAAAAGTGCGCGTGAAGGACAATGAGTAGGGGGAACATTTCATGACAATCGATGAACAATACGCAGTAGAAGTGAAGCAAGCAGACTTGGATCACCACAAGCCGACCGCCGGGGCTATGACCGGCCACATTGTCGCCAACTTGTTCGTGATGAACGTCAAGCTGCACCAGGTCGCCTGGTACGTCAAAGGCGAGCAAAGCCTGGCCGTTGCTGATTTTTACCAGCAGCTGATTGCGCAGAACCGTCGGCAGATCGACGAGCTGGGTGAGGTGTTGCTGGATGAAAACCAGATTGTGCCCAGCACCACCGCTGAGTTTGCGCAGTACACCGGGCTGCAGGAAGACGGCCGCCTGAAGTACGACACTGCGGCCAACATGGTCGCCCAAACCGCCAAGGACTTCACCACTGAGGATATGTACGTCGACCGCGCCATCAAGCTCGCCGAGCGTGAGGAACGCCCAGCCATGGCGGCTTACCTCACGAAGTTGCGCGGTGAGAATAACCAGGCCGTTCGCAGGTTGCAGAGTTTTCTGGGCAAAACGGCCTGGGAGGACCTCGTCGAAGTGGACGACGATGATGATGAAGATTAGCCTATATTAACGTCAACCTATGCCACCTCTAAAATAACTGCCTTGTGCCGAGCTGTTCTCGGCGCCGGGCAGTTATTTATTTTCTTCTTGTATTTTATTGCCAGGGTGTTAAGCTGGTCTCCAGTTAAGTTTCAATTACACCTAAATAGAAAGGCATGATCAATATGGATGACATTACCGCAATCGAACAAGTTGTTGCCGCAGAGCGCCAGTACCGGGTTCGCGGGGCTAACGACGCGCTGACCAGCGTTTACTGGCCGGACGCTACCGTGCACACCAGCTGGCAAAGCGGGCCCATCAGCTCATTTATCGGCAAGGGTACAGCCGAGATGAACAGCACGATCATCACCCGCGTGTCGACGCCGGTGGTCCACCAGCTGAGCGCCACACGCGCCTACGTCGAAATGCCGAACCTCTCCGACTACTGGGAGCAGCTGCACGGCGTTGAGGTTGTCCTCGAAGAGTTCATGCGCCTGATCTACCGCGTAGAAAAACGCGATGGCGAGTGGCGCATCGCCGATATGCTGTCGATTTACGAGGCCGACAAGCTGACTCCGGCGATTCCAGGCACTGACCTGAAGATCGATCCGGCCGATGTCAAAGACTTACGCCTGCCGTACCGCTGGATGGCGTACACGCGCACTCAGGACGGCGGCACAATTAGCCAGGATCTGCTGGGCGTTGACCAAAAAGACAAGGTCGCCAAGGTTTACGCAGACGCCGAAGCATGGGCGAAGCAAGGCTAACGAAAAGCACTCACTTTTGGTAAATCCGAAAGTGGGTGTTTTTGTGTGAGATCAATGACTTAACCAAGGCTGCCAGAAGTTCGCTCAAAAATCACGTAAACCCTGATATAACAGCCTACAATCAAGGAAAAAACGCAATTTGGCACGGCACCCTAAAAACACGCAAAAAAAGAAACGTTGATACACCGGCTCTTAACGTTTGAAAAAACGCGCTTTTTGGTCGGTTAACCAAACCAATCAGCTTCAGGTATTTTGTCTAAAGGACCTGGTCAGCGACTTACCATATTCGGAGTTGTGGTAATTGTTTTTCAATAGTCGGGTGCATAGACTAGAGGTGGTAGATAATAATTAGAAAGCGCAGTCTTTTTGGAAAGGAGCCAACCGATCGTCATATTTATTATCACAATATAATCTTTTATAACAGACGTTCCGGGAAAGCAAAAATTTGGAGGGACTTAAACATGGCTAAATTCAAAGTGATTGTTTGGGGCTTGGGGAATGTTGGTCGGGCTGCGATTAGGATGATTCAAAGCAAAGAAAGCCTGCAACTTGTTGCCGCGGTTGATTCTGATCCGGCCAAGGTTGGGCAAGATGCCGGTGAGGTGTTTGGCTTTCCCAAGACGGGCGTGCAAGTCACTGATGATATTAACGGCGCGGTCAAACTGGATGCTGATGTGGTACTCGCCTACGTCCCGCTACGGCGCGGCGAGGGGAATGTGTACGATCCCAGTATTGATGACATGATGATCCCACTGACCGCCGGCAAGAATGTGATCACCACGATCCCGCTGTATTATATGCAGATCCTTGACCCCAAAAATTACGCGCGGCTTGATCAATGTGCCAAAGACCATCACGTCTCATTTTTGCCTACGGGACTGCTGCCAGGCGCCTATGCGTCATATCTGCCAACGGTCTTGGCTGGGCTCATGGGCCGGGTCGATAACATTTTGGTCCAAAGCGGCGAAGACGATCAGGAAAACACGGCGGCCTGGGTCAAGGTCTTTAATTACGGCGGTGATCCTACCACCTTCCCGTCAGATATGCTGAAAGATATTATCACTCGGTATTATGTTGGCGCGGTGTATGAGATTGGTGATCGGCTCGGGCTTAAATTCGATCGGGTCGACAGTACCCACGAGTTATTTACGGCCCCTGAGGACCTTAAATTTGTGAATGGGATCGCTAAGAAAGGAACCATTAGTGGTCACCGCTTCGAGATGAGTGGCATCATCAATGGTCAGAAAAAAGTGACGCTGCGTTACGTTCATAAGATTTGTGACGATAAAAACCCTGAGCCGGACATCACCAACTTGATCCATATTGAAGGGCTGCCGAGCACCCTGGATGCGCGGATCGATGGCTTGATGCCGCTGGATGAATCCTTTGTGACCAGCACAGCCCCGTCGATTAACGCGATTCCACAAGTGGTTAGCGCCAAAGCTGGTGTGGTCTACGCGCTTGATCTGCCAACCATCGTTCCAGTGCGCTGATTACTGGGGGTTGGCCAAACTAAAGACCCTTCCCATTTTTGGAAAGGGTCTTTTTGGCACCTAGTGGGACGACACAGGTCAGGCGTGTGCAGTTGTCGTAGTTTGGAGCGTGCTGTCCACGCCTTTGTGGATGAGGTCTGAGATGATCGTCGCGAGTTCTTCCTGCGTAATCGCGGATTCTGAACTGAGCCAGGTGCGATAAGTATAGAAAATACTGTTGATGATAAAATTGGCAGTGATTTCGGCGCACAGATCCTGACCACCGTTTAGCCGCTTGATGTCGTCCTTGATGGCAATCACGTAGCGGCGGCGCACGCCTTCATAAATCCAGGCGTAACTTGGATCACAGATCAGCTTTTTTTGCAGTGGGGGATCAGAGGCAATGATAGCCGTGAATTCCTGGGTCAGGAAATACTCATCTACCGAGTTGCGCCGCATCAGGTGCTGCTTTGTCCCTTTCAGCATCTGGTGAAAGATCTCATCTTGCAAGGTTAGGAACAGATCGTGCAGCGTGGGGTAGTACAGGTAAAACGTTTTGCGGTTAATGCCGAGACGCCCAGTCAGTGCTTTCACGGTGATTTTGTTGTAATCCATTTCCAGAATCATCAACTTTAGCTCATTCAAAATGCGTTGCTTCGTGGGCAGACGACCATTTGCTGTGGCACGCTTGTTGTTAGTTGATGACATGGGTTGAAAAGTTGTCGTTAACTGCCTGTTTTTCATGACTCACACATTCTTTTTCCTAGTGAAATCGCTAAACCACGCGCTTTATCAATTGAAAAAACGCGTTTTAGTAGTCAAGGTGATCAGTGCTCAAGTCAACACCGTTTGATGCAATTACCTGCTTGTACCAGTAGAAAGATTTCTTCTTGGAGCGGGCGAGGGTGCCGTGGCCCTGGTCATCCATGTCAACGTAGATAAAGCCGTAGCGCTTGCTCATTTCGCCAGTTGAAAGGGAAACCAGGTCGATGCAGCCCCATGGGGTGTAGCCCATGACGGGGACACCGTCGTCGATTGCGCCCTGGATTGCTTCGATGTGTGACTTCAGGTAATCGATGCGGTAATCGTCGTTGATCTTGCCATCGGGTTCCACCGTGTCGGCAGCACCGAGGCCGTTTTCGACGATGAACAGCGGGACCTGGTAACGGTCGTAGAGCCGGTTTAGTCCAACGCGCAGGCCGACTGGATCGATCTGCCAGCCCCATTCGCTTTCCTTCAAGAACGGGTTTTTGAGGCCGCCCAGGATGTTGCCAGCGGTTTTTTCGTTCACTTTGCCGGTGACTTCAGTGACGCTAGACATGTAGTAGGAGAAAGACAGGAAGTCGACGTGGTACTTTTTGAGCAGGGCGAGCTCCTCCGGCGTGCGGTCGAGGTCGGCGCCGGTGAAGCCGTACTGTTTATACAGCGACTCACTGTAGGCCGGGTATTCGCCGCGGACTTGCACATCGGTGGTGTAGTAGTTGAAGCCTTGGTCGAACTTCAGCGCGGCCAGCTGGTTGACCGGGTTGGCGTCGTACGCGTAATTGGTGGCGTAGACGATCATGTTGCCGACCTGGCTGTCAGGGTTCTTCTCGTGCGCCGCCTTGACCGCGTAAGCTGAGCCGACGAACTGGTTGTGCCAAGCCTGATAGACATTGCGCTTGTCGTCAGCCCCGGTCTTGGCGATCATGCCTTGGCTGGAGAAGGGAAAGCTGGCCGCCGAGTTGATTTCGTTGAACGTCAGCCAGTATTTGACCTGGTCGCCGAAGCGGTCAATCACGGTGTCGGCATAGTGCTTGAAAAAGCCGATTAGCTGTTTGTTCTTCCAGCCGCCGTAGTGCTCGGCGAGATACAGGGGCAGTTCGTAGTGGGAAATGGTGATGACTGGCTCAATGCCGTACTTCAGGCACTCGTCGATGACATTTTGGTAGAAGGTCAGGCCCTTTTCGTTGGGCTGCTCCTCATCGCCTTGCGGAAAAATCCGGCTCCAGCTGATGGAGAAGCGGTAGGCCTTGAAGCCCATCTCTGCGAACAGCGCGATGTCTTCTTTGTAGTGGTGGTAAAAGTCGATGCCTTCGTGGTTCGGGTACGTGTACTTGGGGTTGGGCTGCCAGTCAAAATCGGGACTCTTGATGATTTTCATGCGGTCCTTGCCGCCTGGTGCGATGTCGTCGATTGACGGCCCGCGCCCGTCGATGTCGTATGCCCCTTCAAGTTGGTTAGCAGCTGTGGCACCGCCCCAGAGAAAGTTTTTGGGAAAACTCATATATGATTCCTTCTTTCATTCAGCATGATACGGTGAAACCGCATCCATCGTTTATTATACAGGACTGCAGCGGGTACCGTCGCGTTCCACGTGAAACATAATGACCTGGGTAGGCAAAAGAAAAAACGTGCAGTCCGACTGGGGACTACACGTTTCTCAAACTGATGTTGAATGCCTTACTTGATCGGTTTCCATACCCAGTTTTGGACTTCTGGGAGGTCTTCACCGGTATCGCGGATGTAATCGTAGTGGTACTGCAGGGTGTCATCCATCTTCTGAACGAACGCCGCGCCTTTTGCCGCGTAACCTGGGACGTGTTCAACGACGTCCTTGGCCAGGTGGAAGCGGTCGAGCTGGTTCAGGACCCGCATGTCGAACGGCGTCGTGATGGCACCTTCCTCGCGGTAGCCGTGAACGAACAGATTGTGATTGTGGCGATCGAAGAAGATGTCCTTAATCAGATCTTCAAAGCCGTGGAACTGGAAGAAGACTGGCTTGTCCTTGGTGAAGTACGAGTCGAATTCTTCGTCGCTCAGGCCGCGTGGATCGTCCTTCTTCAGCTTCAGAAGATCCAGTACGTTGACGAAGCGGATCTTGAGGTCAGGGAACTGATCGTGCAGCAGGGTGATGGCAGCGAGGCTTTCCAGGTTCGGCTCGGTACCGGCTGCGGCGAGCACGACATCCGGTTCTACGCCATCGTCGTTAGACGCCCAGTCGATGCGCTTCAGGCCATTATTGGCCAGGACCGTCGCTTCTTCGATGGAGTAGAACTGCGGCCGCGGCTGCTTGGAAGTGATCAGCAGGTTGATGGTGTTTTCGCTGCTAAAGACCTTTGGGGAGATGGCCAGCAGGGAGTTGGCGTCGGCCGGCAAGTACTCGCGAATGAATTCGCCTTTCTTTTCGGCCAGGTGAGTCAAAATGCCTGGGTCTTGGTGCGTGTAGCCGTTGTGGTCCTGCTGGAACGAGGTCGAAGTGGAGACGACGTTCAGTGACGGATACGGGCGGTGCCACGGCTCGTCGGCGGCTTCGCGGATCCACTTGAAGTACTGGGTCAGCATGGAGTCCACGACGCGCAGAAACGCCTCGTAGGACGTGAACACGCCGTGGCGACCGGTGAGCGTGTAGCCTTCAAGGAAGCCTTCCGCCTGGTGCTCAGACAGCTGGGAGTCGATGATCCGGCCGGACGCGTTCATGTCCTCGTCGGAGCCGTTATCGGAAATGCGTTCTAACCACTGACGGTTGGTCGTGTCGAACAAGCCGTACAGACGGTTCGACATGGTTTCGTCAGGGCCGAAGACGCGGAAGTTATCCGGGTTCAGCTTGATGAGGTCGCGCAGGTAATCAGACCAGATCAGCATATCCTGGCGCACATTTTTGCCGCGCTCGGTGTTGTCGAGGGCGTACTGGTGGAAGTCAGGCAGGACCAGCGGCTTGGTGTGGTTGCCCATGTTGGTGATTGGGTTGTCCGCCATGCGCTTGGTGCCGGTCGGAGCCATCGCCTTGAGTTCCGGCTTCAAGACACCGTTGTCGTCAAACAGTTCCTCAGGCTTGTAGGACTTGAGCCAGGCGGTCAGGGCGTCAGCGTGTTCCATGTGGTCGCGGGATACCGGGATCGGGATCTGGTGGGCACGGAACGAGCCTTCGATTTTATCGCCATCCCAGCTCTTCGGGCCGGTCCAGCCTTTTGGCGTGCGGACGATGACCACCGGCCAGTGCGGCATCGTGGTGTCGCCGGTCTCACGGGCGTGCTTTTGGATGGCCTTGATTTCCTCAATGGCGGTGTCAAAGACCTGCGCCATCTCGGGGTTCAGCTTGTCCGGGTCGTCGCCTTCGACGAAGTAAGGCTTCCAGCCCATGCCGCCGTAGTATTCGGTCAGCTCTTCGTCCGTCTTGCGGGACAGGATGGTCGGGTTGGAGATCTTGAATCCGTTCATGTTGATGATCGGCAAAACCGCGCCATCGGTAATTGGGTTGATGAACGTGTTGGAGAACCAGCTGGCTGCAAGCGGGCCGGTTTCACTTTCGCCGTCGCCGATGACGGTGGCCGCAATCACGTCCGGGTTATCGAGAATCGCGCCGGTGGCGTGGCTCAGCGCGTAGCCGAGTTCGCCGCCTTCGTGAATGGAACCGGGGATCTGCGCGTTGGCGTGACTGGCGGCACCACCAGGGAACGAGAAGCGCTTGAAGAGAATCCTCATGCCTTTTTCGTCTTGGGTGATGTTCGGGTAGGTCTCGGTGTAGGTGCCGTCGAGGTAGGCGTTCGAAATCATGACCTGACCACCGTGACCTGGGCCTTCAATGTAAAACATGTTCAGGTCGTACTTGTTGATCAGGCGGTTGAGGTGCGCGTAAATGAAGTTCTGACTGGCGATGGTGCCCCAGTGGCCCAGCGGGTTCACTTTCACGTCGCTGGACGCCAGCGGCCGCTTCAGCAGCGGGTTGTCGCGCAGGTACAGTTGGCCCACGGAGACATAGTTTGCGGCCCGCCAGTACGCGGTGAGCTTGTCAAAATATTCTTTGGAAGAGTAATCGACTTCGGACATTCAGATCCCTACTTTCTATGACTTAATGACTTAAGTATAGCACGAGTGACGCGGGAATGCTTAAAACTGCTTAATTATGCTTAAAATGTCGTCAAGTATTTCAGGTGGATAGATTGCTGATGGCAACCGAAAAGGCCCAGCAGCGATATTATCGCCGTTGGGCCTTACTAGTATTTCATTGACGGATCGAGTTAATCGTGATGTCATTACTTGCTGAGATCTTCACCGTTAGACGCAATGACTTTCTTGTACCAGTAGAAAAAGTCCTTCCGTAGTCGCTTCAGCGAACCGGTTCCCTCATCGTTCTGGTCAACATAGATATAGCCATACCGCTTCCGCATCTCGCCTGTTCCGGCAGAGACTAGATCGATGCAGCCCCAGCTGGTGTAGCCCATCAGATCAATGCCATCTAGCGTTACCGCATCGCGCATTGACTTTATGTTTTGCTGCAGATAATCGATGCGGTAGTCATCGTGGATCTTACCGTCAGCTTCGACCTTGTCGAGCGCGCCGAGGCCGTTTTCAACGATCCACAGCGGCTTGCGGTAACGGTCATACAAGGTGTTCAGCGCCATTCTCAGCACGTCAGGATCATTTGCCCAGCCCCAGTCGGAAGTTGTCAGGTATGGGTTCTTCACACCTTGCATCAGGTTACCGCCAGCCTCCGCTTCGTCTTCGTGAGTGGTCAAGACATTCGAGGTATAGCAAGAAAAGCTAAGGAAGTCCGCCGGGTATTTAGCCAGTAGGTCATAGTCTTCAGGCCGGTCATCCAACTTAATACCTTGCCGCTGGTAACTGGCCAGGCGCGAAGCGGGGTAGTGACCACCAGTTTGCACATCTGAATAGAAAAGGTTGTCGTCCATCGCCTTGAGGGCTTTCAGCTGATCCGCTGGATCTGCGGTTAGCGGGTAAAACTGACTGTAGGCCAGCATCTGGCCAATGCGGTAATTGGAATCGATTTCGTGTCCTGCCTTAACGGCGAGGGCAGAAGCAACGAACTGGTTGTGTGCCCCTTGGGCCCGGTTTTGCGCACTGCCGTCAATCAGCCCACCGGCAACAAACGGCATCATGTCCATGCAGTTGATTTCGTTAAAGGTCAGCCAGTAGCGAACTTTACCGGTGTAGCGCTTGAACACAGTGGTGGCATACTTCACGTAGAAGTCGATCAGATCACGGCTTGCCCAGCCGTTGTACTTGATGGCAAGGTGCAGCGGCGTCTCATAGTGGGACAACGTGACGAGGGGCTCGATGTGATGGGCGTTGAGTTCGTCAAAAACGTGGTCGTAAAATTCCAGCCCAGCTTCATTTGGGGTTTCGTCATCGCCGTTCGGAAAGATGCGGGACCAGTTGATACTCATACGGAAGGTTTTGAAGCCCATTTCCGCCATCAAGGCAATGTCTTCCTTGTAGTGGTGGTAGAAATCGGAAGCCACGTGGCTGGGGTAAAATTCACCTGGCAGAATCGCCGGCTCGGCGCCTTCGGGAGCAACTCGCTTACCCCCAAAGCCCAATTCAGAATAGCCAGTTTCACCCGTTTCTCGATTGATCCAAGTGATGTGGCGAGGCTGTTTGTTTGAGCCTGCAGTCATCACATCCGAAGTGCTTAGGCCTTTACCATCAGCATCAAAGCCGCCTTCGACCTGGTTCGCTGCGGTCGCGCCGCCCCATAGAAAATCTTTGTTGAATGCCATTTATTTTGCCTCCTGAATGGTTAAATCTGTGCCGTTTGACTTGGTGCACTTCTGGTACCAGAAGTAAGAGTCTTTCTTATACCGGTCGTAGGTCCCTTGGGCGTTGTCATCAGCGTCGACATAAATGATGCCGTAACGTTTACTCATCTGCCCGGTGCTTGCAGCGGTGAGGTCGATGATGCCCCATGGCATGTAGCCAATCAGATCCACCCCGTCGGTGATTGCATCCGCCATGGCCTCAACGTGTTGCTTCATGTAGTTGATGCGGTAAGGGTCGTGGATTTTACCGTCAGGCGTCAACGTGTCTTCGGCACCTAGCCCATTTTCGGTGACCATGAGAGGCTTTTGATAGCGCCGGTAAAACTCATTAAGGAAGAAACGCAGGCCCATTGGATCGATCGGCCAGCCCCACTGACTTTCCTTCAGGTAGGGGTTCGGGGCCCCAAACGCTCCAGCGGCACCGTCATGCCCTTTGCTCTTGTCAGTAGTGACACATCCGGTGGCGTAGTAGCTGAAGGTTACGAAATCGACGGTGCCATTCTTCAGAATCTGATCATCGCTCGGTTGCGTTTCAATTGCGATTCCATTGTCGCGAAAGAACCGTTTCATGTAGTACGGATAAGCACCGTTGGCTTGTACATCAGGACAGAAGAACAGGCCGGTTTGCAGCTGTTGTTGCCAAGCCAACATGTCCTCAGGCTTTGGCGTGAGGGGATAAGAAGTTAGTCCGGCAATCATGCAGCCAATCTTGTTTTCCGGATCGATGGCGTGTCCGAGATTCACGACACGGGCACTGGCAAGAAACTGGTTGTGCAGCGCGGTGTAACGCTTACTCTTATCTTTTGCGGTTTCCTCAAAATCTGGGAGCATCCCATGGCCGCCGGCAATTGACAGAATGCCACCGTCGAAGTACCCACCACCTGGCATCGTCATCGCGTTGATCTCGTTGAACGTTAACCAGTAGTGAACCAGACCCTTATATTCAGACATCACGGTATTAACGTAGTGCACATAGAAGTCGATGACCTTGCGGTTGTACCAGCCATCGTATTTTTCCGCCAGTCCGTAAGGCATCTCGTAATGCGATAGGGTCACAAGAGGCTCGATGCCGTATTTCTGAAGCTCAGTAAAAACATTGCGATAAAAGGCGATTCCTTCAGGGTTTGGTTGGTTCTCATCGCCCATTGGGAAAATGCGCGACCAAGCGATCGACATTCGAAACATCTTCAGGCCTGCGCCTGCCAAGAGCTTGATGTCCTCCTTGTAGTGGTGGTAGAAGTCAGACCCTTTGTGTGACGGATAGATGTACTTGTCATCGATTGGCTTCACGAATTTACGATCTTCGGTCTTGGTCCCTGTGGTGAGATAGTCTTCAGTCGCGGGACCCTTCCCATCCTCGTTCCAACCACCTTCAAATTGATTAGCGGCAGTGGCACCGCCCCAGAAGAAACCTTTTGGAAATTCTGCCATGTGTGTGTGCTCCTTTTCTAGACGACGAATTAAGCTTGTTTAACGTGTACAGCTGAAGCATTGTCTTTTGTCTTATCAGTTGAAGTGGTCGTTTCCTTATCACTGGCTGGCTCATTGTAAAGAATCATTGTTGCGATAAAGGTAATAACCATGCCAATGGTCATGCCGACCAAAGCCCAAACGAAGCTCATGATGGTTTGACCAATGAATATGGGGGTGCCAAGCAAACCCGCACTACCAGCCATAGCATAGGCCTTAACTCCCATCAATCCTGCAAACGCACCACCGAAGAAGCTACCAACCATTGCGCCGTACATAGGCTTCTTCAGTTTCAAATTGATCCCGAACATAGCGGGCTCAGTAACACCAGCAAGAATCGCAGTGACCGCGCAAGAAAATGCGGTTGAACGAAGCTTCTCATTGTGGCGCGTCTTGACGCCCACTGCCAGAGATGCAGCGCCCTGGTCAAGGTTATTTATGAAGCTGGAAATGAACACAATTGGTTCATAACCGACTGTCGCGAAAGTCTGGAGTGCATAAGGGCCCAAAGCAGTATGCATGCCGGTCATGACTAGCCAAGGCATTAGTGATGCTAGTAGACCAACGCCGACAAACCCAATGGTGTTGTAGATCCCGAGAACCGCCTTGGTCAGGTAAGTGCCCAAGAACGCGCCAGCTGGAGCCAGTACCCACAAAGTGATGGGTGCCATCACCAAAATGGTGAAGAACGGTACAATCAGCGACTTCAGTGAATCAGGGGTCCAGCGCGTGAAGAAACGCTCAACGTAAGACATCACGAACACGGCTAGAATACTTGGGAAGATCATGTTGCCGTATGTTGCGCTGTAAATTGGGATGCCCATCAGTGACAGGGCTTTGCCCGCAGTGACGGCGCTTACAAAATTGGGATGAATAAGCATTGCGCCGAGGAACATGCCCAATCCTTGGTTAGCACCGAACTTCTTCGCCGCGGTCGCACCAACAAAGACAGGCATGAAGTAGAATGTTGCATCACCGATAAAGTTTAGGACAGTATATGAGGGACTCTTCGTCGTGAGGACCCCCGCCATGGTCAGAACCAGCAGGAGAACCTTGACCATCCCACCACCAATCGAAACGGGGATCAGTGGGATAATGCTGCCGGCGATCGCGTCGAGCACATTGTTGAATGAGAACTTCTTCTTTGGCGCATCGTCATCATCAGCAGGGACTTCACCGTCGCCTTTGAGGTCGTTATCTGCTAAGACCTCGTTGTAGGCAGTGCCGACATCTTGGCCAACAATGGCTTGAAACTGTTCCCCGGACCACTGGGCACCGATCACTTTATCAAGGTTTTCGATGGCGTCCTGATTGACCAGGGTCTTGTCTTTCACGTTAAAGCGCAGCCGGGTGACGCAGTGGGTGAAGAAGACGATGTTGTCCTTACCACCCAATAGCCCAACGATATTTTGGGCAATATCTTCGTATTTCTGTTTCTTTGCCATGGTTATTTCCTCCTATTTTTTCCAATGAAAAACCCTTCAACAAGCGGACGTAGACTGGTCGTGTCTGCGCCTTGCTGTTGAAGGGTAATGCCCGCGTAGGTTACAAGCCTTCTTTTGCACAAAGTCGATTAACATGCATCATTAAGTATAATTTCTCTTCATCCTCAAGGGTGAAGCCGCGCTGCTGCTGGAGATACTCGGCAATTTGGTCCACGCATTCGGCGACCTTCGGATAATTCTTACGCGCATCTGCGTACATTTGCTGGTTATCTGTGTTGAGTGATTTGCCTTGCGTTTCTCGTTTAAGCAAGTACTGCATATGGGTGACAAACCTTGAATAATTGAAGTCGTGCTTGTCGATGTAGAGTGAGAAGAACCCCGCGATGATGTCGGTAATTTCGGATATCAGATCACTGTTCTCCTCGTTTTTGAGCGGCGCTTCCGACATGTTTTTGGCATTGATGATGTGAAGCGCCAAGTTACTGGCCTCTTCGGTGGGTAGATGAGCTTTTAGCCGTTTATTGAAGATAGCCAGGGCCTTTTCGCCTAACTCGTACTCGTCTGAGTAGAGGTTCTCGATGTCGTACCGCATCGGGGCGGCAATCACCATGCCGGTTTTGCGGCGCTGAATGGCAAAGTGGATGTGGTCGGCCAGGGTAAAGACTAGGTTGGAACTGATTGGCACGTTGACGTTCATTCGGATCATATCGACGACTTCAGCGGAGGCATCGATGATGTCCTCAGGAATCTCCTTGGCAAGACCCACGTACATCGAATCGACGTTGTAGAAAGTCCGTCTTATTGAAGAGAGGTCTGTAATCTCATATGGCATCTCCGGGAAACCAAGGCCACGGCCAATCGCGATGAGCTCATGATTCTCGTTGTCCAAACAGACCGCGACATTGTTGTTGATTTTCTTGATTGCCTTCATAGATGCCCTCCAATAGTTATGATTTCTTGGTTGAAACGACTGCGGTTTCCCCAGCCTTGACCTCCTTAACGTCGTTGACTGTGACGTCTAAGTCCGCGCTGTTCGTGACCAGTAACATAGTGATTAAATTATAGCCTTCCTTTTCGATCGCCGCACGGTCGAGCTGGATAATTGGATCACCTGCGTGAACCTTGTCGTCGGCCTTAGCCAGTGCGCGGAACCCGCTGCCTTTCAGATTGACCGTGTCGATCCCGATGTGAACTAGAATCTCGGAACCGTTGGCGGTCGTGATTCCGAATGCGTGCTTGGTCGTCGGCATCATGGTAATTTTGCCATCGGCGGGGGCATAGACGGTATCGCCAGTGAAGTTAAAGGCGAGGCCTTTACCCATCATACCGGAAGCGAACACCTTATCCGGGACCTCGCTGAGTGTTACGGCATTGCCGGTGACCGGTGCGACCAACGTTGCGTCGGTCACCTTTTTCTTAAAAATGTTAAGCATGAGCATTCCTCCTTCAAGACTAATAAAAAAGCCCGGAAAGTGTGCGCCTCTAAAGTGTGCTGACGGCACAGCACTTTCTTTAGAAGGTAACACCTCCCGAGGAGTAATGATCCTTCACGAGTTATATTAGCGCTGGTGAATTTAGAATGCAAGGGCTTTCTTGAATTCTAGGAGACAGTTCGACATGGACGATACACAACAGTGTAGACACCAAAAAATCTTTCTGTGTTAGCGCATGATACGTTAGCTTTCCAATGTTCTACTAATTCTGGGGACATCAAGTACATGGCGACGCTGGCGAAAAACACCGGGGGTATAGCCAATTTGCTTGCTGAAAAGTTTTGACAGAGAGCTTGCATTAGAGAAGCCGACTTCCGAAGCGATCCGAGCGATTGGGTAATCTGTCTCCGCTAATAGTTGCTTGGCAAGCGACACTCTTTTCCGATTAACTAATGATTGAAAGGAGAACCCGGTTTCAGCCTTAATTTTATTGCCGATATAGTTGCTGTTATAGCCGAAGTGGCGGCCGATGCCGGCCAGGCTGACGGTTTGAAAATGCTGATCGATATATTGCAGAATCTGGAGCAAATCGTCAGTCCCACTCTCAAAGTTGTGCGTTTCCGCCTCGATTGAGTGAGATAGCTCGTTGAGTAGGAGTGACAGGAGTAGATTGACCTCGCGGGCGTTGCTGCCATCATTGCCGAGTCCTCTGATAATTAAGCTGTCTATGAGGTGCTGGGCCACCTCGTTTTTTTGCGCATCGAACAGAATGTAGTTGTTGTGGATGGCATGGACCTTCGACGCGTTGACCAGAAATTGAGTCACCAGGCTGGTCGATTGAGCAAGTGTGTTAAGGACATTGGCAAGAATTGAGTCATCCTTGATTAGAATATTGATCAAGATGTCGCTCTCGCCGACATAATCGATTTTCTGAACGATGTCCTTGTCCATGAGGATAACGTTACCGGCATGGAGTGCGACGGGCTCGTCATTAATATATTGGCGGCAATGTCCAGAATACATGTAGTTTAGTTCGATAAAGTCATGAGTATGCGCCGGCATGTACGAGTATCGATGATGCTTGTTGATAAAAATGTTACTGTTCTGGAAATAGCGCTGACTAGGGATCTGCGGCGTTTGACCTGAATTAAAGTCGATGTGAACATCGTTGACGTTTTTGCCCGTCTCTTTTTGCAGTTTTTCTACTGGATCTTCCTTAAATAAAAGCCGATCAAGAACCTTGGAATGCATGAGAAGCCTCCTTGATGACCTGTACTTTGGACAACAATGTATGTAATGAAACAATTGTAAGCGCTTGTTTTCCTGCTAATATTTAATTGTTAAGTGGATGGCGCCTAGCTTAACGCAAAAATTTTGGTTGCTACCGGTTCCATTATAAAAGTGGAATTTGGCAATATCAACGAGTTGGGAGAGAGGAGATTGGGATTCACATTTCAAATTAACCACGAGGTCGACTTTACTCACGACTCTGGCATGCTTTCAGAGGCAGATCAATCACGGCCAAAATTAATCAGCCAAACGGTCCATGCAAATTATGTTGTCACCATTGGCCGGGCGAAAAAGGAGGGGAAGCACGCCACACCCACTCAAATACAAGACATCAGTGCCCTTGCTGCAAGTAGCTACGGAAGAAGCCAAAGCGTCATTCTCGACTTTGGGCAACACTATGTGGGATATTTTTCCGTCAATATCTCTGCGGTTGGGTCGCCGATGGATGCGCCATTATATCTGCATATCAGGTTTGCAGAGGTTGCTGACGAGTTGGCTCAGAAGCCTGAGGATTACAACGGTTGGTTGAGTCGGTCTTGGATTCAGGAGGAGTATGTTCATTTAGATGAATTACCTGCGACGTTGAGCATGCCGCGCCGGTACAGTTTTCGATACGTTGAGTTAACTGTGATTGATTCTTCCCCTAAGTGGCAAGCCCAATTCGAGAATCCGACGGTAAGAGCGGTTAGTTCAGCGGACGATGCACGGCTGCCAAAGCTTGCGACCGCTGATACAGAACTAAAGCAGATATATTCTGTGAGTGTCAGAACATTGCATGAATGCATGCAGACCGTGTTTGAAGATGGACCGAAACGAGATCGACGCCTTTGGCTAGGCGATCTACATCTGGCTGCGCTTGCGGATTATGCCACATATAATCAGACCGATTTAGTTCGGCGTTGCCTGTTTTTGTTCGCGGGGTTGGCTGCTACCGATGGCCGGATACCCGCCAATATTTTTACCGGCAAAGAGCCTGAGGCAGACGATACATTCCTTTTCGACTATAGTATGTTTTTTGTTTCCACGCTAAGCGACTACTACAAGCACACGAGAGATCACGAAACTTTAGATCGGTTGTTACCAGCCGCGCAAACGCAGATTGATCTTGCGTTGCAGTATGTAGACGAGCAGGGTCAGCTGAATCTTCCCGACAACTGGCCGGTCTTCATAGACTGGTCAGACAAGTTTGATAAGAGTAGCTGTGCACAGCTGATACTGATATATACGCTCAAGCAATTTATTGGTCTTTTGCAAGAGTGCAAGCAAAGTACAGAGAGCTACAGGAATTATGTAGATATATTGAGCCAGTATGTCTTGGTGTCTCGACGCGACTCCAAGACGGGTCTGATCACTTCAGGATCTAAGTCGGAAGTCAACGTTGCAACACAGGCGTGGACGGTTCTAGCAGGAGTTCTGCCTAGAATTGACGCGGCGAAATTAATGCGTCAAACAATCAATCAGCTGTTTCCAGTACGCGGTATTGCAACGCCATATATGTATCATTTCATTGTTCAGGCACTGTTTGAGGCAGGCCTAAGGGATGAAGCAATTGCTGAGATGAAACGCTACTGGGGGAAAATGGTTGAACTCGGGGCGGATACGTTCTGGGAAGCCTTCGATCCAGACGACTGGTTCTACTCACCATATGGGAATTCAATTATTAGCAGTTATTGCCACGTCTGGAGTTGTACCCCTGCATACTTAATTCACAAGTATTGCTAAATTTAAGTGTTCAACTTATTGGAGGATAAACATGAATAATGCCGTATTTGATAGATTGACTAAGGTCTTAAATCCAATTAGTCAAAAAATTGCTGGTGAACCTCACATTGCCGCAATTGCGGCAGGTGTTGTCGCCACCTTGCCTTTCACCATGGCTGGTGCGGTTGTCAGCATTATTAAGAGTCTGACGTTCTTACCGGAGAGTTTCCGGAACCTTTTGAACGTCCCATATAACATGACAATGGGTGTCATCGCGGTAGTCGTGGCCTTTTCTGTTGCCTATCAATTTTCACAACGGGCTGATGTAGATACGTTTACATCACCGCTGACTTCAGTGATTATGTTTCTCATGGTTGCAGCGCCGCAGAGCTCTGCGATCTTCACTACTGATTTTGTTGCCGGGAAGGCGCTCAAGGGCCAGACAATCTCCGATGTGATCAGCTTTACCTATCTCGGTGCTCGAGGAATGTTTCTGGCCATTATCATTGCGTTGGTTTCTGTCGAAATAACCGTCTTTTGTAAGAAGCATCATCTAGTGATCAAGATGCCGGAGTCTGTACCACCGTATGTTTCCAAATCGTTCAGTGCGGTCATTCCGGTTGTTCTAAACATGATTATCTTTTACGCACTGAGTCTTCTGGCAAGTTCAACGCTTGGGTTGACCATTCCTCAAGTAATTGACAAGGTTCTCACTCCCGCCCTGAATATTGTTGGCTCGATCTGGGGGATTATCTTACTGACAATCTTTGCGCAACTGCTTTGGTTGCTTGGCCTACATGGCGATAATTTGATGTACGCCGCCACTGTTTATCCGATGTCGATTCAGGCAATTCTGTTGAATGGTCAGCTTGCTGCTGCTGGGAAGCCACTACAGTACACGCCAGCGTTGACGTTTATCTTCCACTCCTATGGTGGCGCGGGTGCAACCATTGGTTTGGCGTTCTGGCTACTATTTGCCCGTTCCAAGCAGTTAAAGACAATGGGTAAGATCGGAATCGTTCCCGCAATCTTCAACATCAACGAACCTCTTACTTATGGGATTCCGATTATGTTAAACCCGACGTTGGCGATTCCATTTATTATTTGCCCGATTCTCTCAGTTCTAATTGCTCACTTTGCCTGGATTACCGGCTTTATGCCGCTGCCAAGTCACATGTCAGGTGGGCTACCGCTGATCATCAATGAATTCGTCTATGGCGGGGGCGCTTGGCAATACGTTGTCGTTGGGCTACTGATTGTTGTGATGTCGCTGATTATCTATTACCCGTTCTTCAAGATTTATGACAATCAACTTCTAGCGAAGGAAAAGGCTAGCGAGACAGCTGATGACGCTAAGGGTCAAGGTGATTCTCTATGAAGATGAAGGATGGCTTTCTCTGGGGTGGCGCGTTTGCGGCGAATCAGATTGAAGGGGCCTGGGATGTTGCAGGTAAGGGAGCCACAATTTCTGATTTTCTCACTGCTGCAACAAAGGATCACGACCGTGAAGTGATTTTAGACAAAGACTCAGATGCGTATTTTCCGAATCGTGAAGCTATCGACTTTTATGATCATTATCGGGAAGACATTGCACTATTAGCCGAAATGGGTATCAAAGCGTTACGGCTATCCTTCACTTGGACTAGAATCTATCCAACCGGGGAGGAGAGTACGCCCAATGAAGCTGGCTTGAGTTTTTATGACAGAGTTCTCGACGAGCTAGAGCGCTATAATATTGAGCCAATTGTGACCCTGTCCCACTATGACTGCCCTTATGCTCTGTCCCAAAAATACAATGGTTGGGCTAATCGAAAGATGATTGGTTGTTACACCAAATATTGTGAGACGCTTTTCCGTCGTTATCACGATCGCGTTAAATACTGGCTCACGTTTAACGAAATCAATATTATGACATTACTGAGTGCGCATCGATTGCTTGATGGCGGGGGAATTTTGCAGGTGCCAGATGGCAAACTTGCTCAGACGGCTTATCAGGCTTTGCATCATCAGTTTGTGGCAAGTGCTAAGGTTGTGCAGTTAGGCAAGGCGATTGACCCGGGAATGAAGTTTGGTTGTATGATTGCTCATCTAACAACGTATCCAAGCTCCAGTGACCCAGAGGACGTCATCGCTACTCAGCAAATGGACCAAATGAATAATCAGTTTTGTGCTGATGTGCAAGTGTTGGGCCGGTATCCATACTTTGCGGACCGATATTTTTCGGAGCACAACGTGCACTTAGAGATTCAACCAGGTGACTTAGAAACGATTATGCGGGGGAAAGTTGATTTTTACAGCTTCAGTTATTATTCCTCCGGCTGCCTGAGTGCGAAGAATCTAGGTGAAGTTGTTCATGGAAACTTAGGTGACACATTTAGAAATCCGAAACTTAAGCTCACCCCGTGGGGATGGCAAATGGACCCGCTAGGCCTGAGATATACGCTAAATCACATCTACAACAAGTACCATGTGCCCGTTATGATTGTTGAGAACGGCCTTGGGACTAATGATGTTTTGACAGCTGATAACCAAATCCACGACAGCTATCGGGTGGAGTATCTAGTGGATACTGAATATTTGTAAGTGCCTTGTTTTCATGGGAACCGTTCCGTTACTGTCGTATAATGAATGCAGAG
>NZ_BOLT01000013.1:0-57710 GCF_016861805.1 Lacticaseibacillus sp. 53-4 | reverse complement strand
GACTCCACCCGCACAGCGGGTGGTTTTGAGCCTCGCGCGTCTCCGCGCGAGCCCGGCTAAAGCCTCTATAAAAAAAACGGCCCACCATCGCTGGTGGGCCGCACAGCCTTTACTCGAGGCCTTCGTGTTTCACTTCGTTGAGCAGCTCGTCAATGTGCGCGCCGTATTGAACCGACGTATCCTGCTTGAACGTCAAGGTCGGCACCTTGAAGAGCTTAATGCGCTGACCGACCTCACTGCGAATGAGCCCTTTGGCCTTATCCAGGCCAGTTTGGGCGTCTGCGAGCGCCTTGGGATCGTCAGATAAAATGCTGAAGTAGACGGTGGCCTCTTGGAGGTCGCCAGTCAACTTCACGCCGGTGATCGTGACTGCCCGAACCCGCGGGTCGTTGACATCTTTTAACAAAATGTCATCGATTTCACGCTGGATCTGGGTCTCCACGCGGCCTATGCGATGTTTCATGTGTGCCTCTTCAGATGGCCTGAGGTTACTTGACCGGAACCTCTTCCATCGTGTACGCCTCGATCTGATCATCGACCTTGATGTCGTTGTAACCATCGATGGTCAAACCGAGTTCAAAGCCCTGACGGACTTCCTTCACGTCATCCTTGAACCGGCGCAAGGAGCCCAGTTCGCCTTCGTACTTCACGATGCCGTCGCGGATCAGGCGGACCTTGGAGTCGCGGCGAATGAAGCCGCTGTCGACGTAGCCGCCGACCACCGTCCCAATCTTGGACACCGGAATGGTCTCGCGCACGGTGATGTTGCCGGTGACCTTCTCTTCGTAAGTCGGCTCCAGCATCCCCTTCATCGCAGACTCGACTTCCTCGATGGCCTTGTAGATGACGCGGTGCAAGCGGATATCCACATCATCGGCATCGGCCTGAGCCTTCGCTTGCGGCGTTGGCCGCACGTTGAAGCCAATGATGACCGCGTTGGAAGCGGAAGCCAAGGTGACATCACTTTCGTTGATCGCCCCAACGGCTTGGTGAATGATGTTCACCCGGACGCCCTTGACCTCGATCTTCTTCAAGCTGCCGGCCAGCGCTTCGACCGAACCCTGCACATCCGCCTTGATGATGATGTCAACTTCTTTGAGTTGGCCTTCCTTCATGGTTTCAAACAGGTTGTCGAGGGTGACGTGATGCGTCTGTTGACGTTCCTGTTCTTGTGCCTGTTGGGCCCGCTTTTCGCCGGCCGCGCGGGCGGTTTTTTCATCGTCAAAGACGACAAACTTGTCCGCAGACTGCGGCACGTCGTTCAAACCGGTGATCTCAACTGGCATCGCTGGCACAGCATCCTTGACGTGGCGGCCATGATCGTTGGTCATGGTCCGCACGCGGCCAAAGGTGTGGCCGACGACGATCGGGTCGCCGACGTGCAGGGTACCTTCCTGGACCAGCACCGTAGCAACAGGGCCACGTCCTTTGTCCAGGCGAGCTTCAATAACGGTCCCGATGGCCTTTTGGTCAGGGTTAGCCTTGAGCTCCAGTACGTCCGCTTCCAGCAAAATCATTTCCAGCAGCTCGTCGATGTTCTTGCCGAACTTGGCGGAAATGTTGACGAAGATGGTGTCACCACCGTAGTCTTCAGGGACCAGATCGTACTTCATCAGCTCTTCGGTGACGCGCTGCGGATTTGCACCTGGCTTATCGATCTTGTTGATGGCAACGATCATCGGCGCGTTCGCCGCCTTGGCGTGATTAATGGCTTCGATGGTCTGAGGCATGACCCCATCATCGGCCGCCACGACCAGCACGATGATATCGGTGATATCCGCGCCACGCGCCCGCATGTTGGTGAAGGCCGCGTGCCCTGGGGTGTCCAGGAACGTGATCAGACGATCCTTGAGCTTCACTTGGTAAGCCCCGATGTGCTGCGTGATCCCGCCTGCTTCGCCTTCGGTCACATGGGTGTGACGCAAACGATCAAGCAAGGTGGTTTTACCATGGTCAACGTGGCCCATGATGGTGACCACTGGTGGCCGCGGCGTCTGGGTGTCCTTGTTGGTGACTTCGGCGTTGTACATCTTGTCGAGGTCGGTAATATCTTCCTCAACCTTTTGTTCAGCGTCAATGCCGTAATCGGTCGCGACCAGTTCGATGGTGTCCTTGTCGAGGCTCTGGTTTTGGTTAACCATCACACCCAACATGAACAGCTTCTTGATGATCTCGGCTGGCTCGCGGTGCAGGATCTTGCCCAGATCCTGGGCGTTCATTCCAACAGTGTAGATGAGTTTTTCTGGCAATGGCCGCTCCTTGCGCTGTGGCATTTCTTTCTTGGGTTGCGTCTGCTGTCTGCGCTTGTTCTTCTTGTTGCGCCGATTCGAGTTACCAAATCCGCCGCGGTTATTGTTGTAACCGCCGCGGCTGTTGCGGAAGTTGTTGCGGCCGCGATTGTCGTTGCTGCTGTGATCCGCAGTGCGCCGATTGTCATTTGGCTTTGCCGGCTTTTCAGCGGCAGGCGGCACTGGGGCCGTATAGGCGGCCGCGATTGGCTTTTCCTCGGCGACTTTTTCGAGCGCCTTTTCGGTTTCGCGCTTGGCTGCAGCTTTCGCCTTATCCTGCTGGCGCTTTTCTTCCAGCTGCTTGATGAACTTCTCGTCGTTGCCAGCCACTGGCCGCGGATTCCCATTGGCCTGAGTCCGGCGACCGGCACGCGGCATCGGACTGGCGCTGGTTTGGTTCAAGAAGCGATCGCCGCCGCGCCGGTTATCGTTGCGGTTGTTGCCGCTGCGCCGGTTATCGTTGCGGTTATCAGTCGAACGATTATTGTTGTAACCGCCGCGACTCTCATTCGACCGGTTGCCGCCGCGATTGCCAGCAGCCTGCTGGCCGGCCGGTTGCCCTTGGCCGCCCCGGTTGTCGTTGCGGTTGAACCGGCCACCGCGGGCGTTAGCCTGGGTGTTGTGCGGCCGGCGAATCGCAGACTTGGAGATCAGGGTCTTGCCATCTGCCGTCTTTTGCGGCATGTGGTGAGTCCCTGGCACCTTCTTGGCTTCTGCTGACTGATCAGCGGCTGGCTTAGCGCCCGCTGCTGGCTTGGCAGTTGGCTTAGATTCAGCGCTGGCTTCAGGCTTGGCCTCAGCTTTAGCTGCAGGCTTTGCGGCCGGCTTGGCCGCTGGCGTCTTAGCTGCCGGCTTAGCCTCGGCTTTCGCCTTTGCGGCAGGTTTTGCCGCCTTGGCGGACTGGCCCTTCAGCGCGGACTTCAAAGCAGCTTCCTGCTGATCGTCCAACGTTGACATGTGGTTCTTGAGCTCGATGCCCTGAGCTTTGGCCGCGTCGATCACGGTTTTACTCGGGATGCCGAGCGTTTTGGCAAATTCATAAACTCGTTGTTTGCCCATTTCTTCACGCTCCCTGTCTATTCATTAGGTGAGCAGCTTGACCAGCTTCTCTGCAAAGCCGCGATCTTGCACCGCGATCACGGACCGCTTACGGCCGATCGCAGAACTCAGCTCCAGGCTCGTCAAGGTTAAGTTGACTGGGACCTGGTAGAAGCTGCCTTTATCGGAAAACTTTTTTCTGGTGTTCGCTGAGGCGTCAGAGGCGACGAGGACCAGCTTGGCACTTTGGTCCCGAATCGCCGCCAGCACAAAGCCTTCACCGGCCGTTAGCCGGTTGGCCCGTTGCGCCAGCCCCAGCAAGTTTAGCGCTTGCTGCTTGTTCATGCCTGGTCGCCGAACAGCTCTTGGCGAGCCTTCTGGTGGTCGACGTAGGCGTACAACTCATCGTAAAAACTATCGGCCACTTTGACGTCAAACGCCTTTTCGATGATGTGTTTGCTTTGGGCCTTCTTGACGGCCGCAGGATCCAGAGCCACGTACGCGCCGCGGCCCTGAGCTTTACCGGTGGGATCGATGGCAACGGTTTGATCCGCTTGCCGTACGATGCGCACTAGGGACTTTTTCGGAAACATCTCTCCCGACAGCAGGTCCTTGCGCATCGGGATCTTGCGCTTTTTCATGGCTGCCTCCTACTTGGTTTCGGCCGCGTCGTCTGCGGCTTTTGCATCTGAGTCCTCAGGTGCTGGCGCAGCGGCCGCCTCGTCTTCAGCCGGCGCGTCAGCACCAGACTGATCCGCCTGGGTCTCTTCGATTTGCTCGTCGTTTTCCTCAAGCTCGTCATCATCGACAAATTCAACGTCAGATTCGGCCTTGATGTCGATCTTGTAACCGGTGAGCTTGGCGGCAAGCCGGGCATTTTGCCCTTTCTTGCCGATGGCCAAAGACAGCTGGTAGTCGGGCACGATGACCGTGCAGGACCGGTCGTTGTCTTCATCGTTGAATTGAACGGCGATGACCTGCGCCGGGTTCAAGGCGTTGGCGATGTAATCCACCGGGTCTTCCTCGTACTGCACGACATCCATGTTCTCGCCGGACAACTCATTGACCACGGCCTGAACGCGGGCACCGCGAGGGCCAACCGTGGTGCCGACCGGATCGACAGACGGGTTCGTCGAGCGCACGGCGATCTTGGTGCGATCGCCAGCCTCACGCGCGATTCCGGCGATTTCCACCGTGCCGTCGAAAATTTCTGGCACTTCCTGTTCAAACAGGCGCTTGACCAGCCCAGGGTTGGTGCGGGAAACAAAGACCTGCGGGCCCTTGCTTGAGTTTTCAACCTTGGACACGAACACCTTGATGCGATCGTGGGGCTCGTACTGCTCGTTCGGCATCTGATCGCCGCGGCCCAGCACGGCCTCGATTTTACCCAAGTTCACGTAAATGAATTTGTTATCGCGCCGCTCAACTTCGCCAGTCATGATCTCGTTTTCGTACTGCGAGTACTCATCGTAGATAATGCCGCGCTCGGCCTCGCGCACCCGCTGCATAATGACCTGCTTAGCGGTTTGCGCCGCAATGCGGCCAAAGTCTTTCGGGGTGACTTCGAACTTGATCTTGTCACCGACCTCGTAAGCCTTGTTGATGGCCAACGCGTCCTTCAGACTGACTTCCAGCCGAGAGTCGAACACTTCCTCAGTGACTTCCTTGACCGCGTACACGTGGATGTCGCCTTGGTCCTTGTCGAACTCGACGTCGACGTTTTGTGCCTGATCGTAATTACGCTTGTACGCCGAGGCCAGCGCGTCTTCAAGCGCCTCAATCACAACTTCTTTTTTGACGCCTTTTTCGGTCTCGAGGGCGTCAAGGGCTTCAATCATTTCCTTTGACATGTTGTTCCTTCCTTTGCCAGCGGGATTGCCGCTTAAAATTCGATGGCCAGGCGGGCGTTGGCGATCGTCTGGCGATCGAATGCCTGCTCGAACCTGCGCGCCTTATCCTTCAGCTCCAAGGTCAGGGTGTCGTCATCCAGCGCCTTCAAGGTGCCTTCGAACACTTTCTTACCGTTGAGCTTCGTGAACAAGGAGATATGAATGTATTCACCAACCGCGTTTTTAAAGTCCTGGTCAGTTTTCAGCGGCCGCTCGGCACCTGGTGAGGAAACCTCCAAGAAGTAGGCCTGCGGAATGGGATCAGGGTCCATGGCGTCCAATTTCTCGGACAAGGCCTCTGAGACCATCACACACTCGTTAAGCGTGATGCCACCCGGCTTATCAATGTAGACCCGCAAGTACCAGCTGCCGCCTTCCTTAACAAACTCGATATCGCTCAGGTCGAAATGGTTGGCTTCAAGGATCGGATCAACGATTTGTTTCACTGTCTCGACAACCGTGCTCAAGTCTTTCCCCCCTTTTAGGTTGTTGTGCTGGCGGCCAATTCGGCCCCCGTTACCTCTCCTAAGAAAAGGAGTGAGCATCTCTGCTCACTCCTCCTCAAAGGATTTAACTACTATGGATAATCTAGCATAAAACCCTTTCCAATGCAACAGTGAATCGCGGCGGCTCCCATGGGACTAGAACATCGAGTCGAACAGTGACAGCTGGTTTTCATCAGGCAGCGTGTCGAGCACATGATTTTCAGTCATGTAATCGATCAGGGTCTTTGAGACCTTACCGCGGTTCGCCAGGTCTTCCTTGGACAGGAACGGCTTCTCCTCGCGGGCCGCAACGATCTGCTTGGCCACGTTGTCGCCTAACCCCGGAACGGCGCGGAACGGCGCCAGCAGCGTGTGATCATCCACGATCAGGAAATCATGCGCGTCGGATTGGTTAATGTCGACCATCTTAATGGTGAAGCCGCGCTCCAGGCACTCATTGGCCAGCTCCAGCACCGTCAGCAACGTCTTGTCCTTCGCCGAGGCGTCGTTGCCCTGGTCAGTGATGGCCTTGATGGCGGCCTTGGTGGCCTCCTTGCCGTGGCTCATCGCCACCAGGTCGAAGTCTTCGGCGCGCACCGAGAAGTAAGACGCATAGTACACCAGCGGGAAGTAAACCTTGAACCAAGCGATGCGCAGCCCCATCAAATCGTACGCGGCCGCGTGGGCCTTCGGGAACATGTACTTGATCTTCAGGCAGGAATCGATGTACCAATCCGGCACCTTCGGGTTGTCGCGCATGGCCTGTTGCCAGTCATCCGGGATCCCGCGGCCCTTTCTGACGTGCTCCATAATGTTAAACGCTAGAGAGTCGTCCATTCCCCAGTGAATCAGATCCATCATGATGTTGTCACGACAACCGATGACTTCCTTGATCGTCACCGTGCCGTTTTGGATCAGCTCCTCGGCGTTGCCCAGCCACACGTCGGTGCCGTGGGACAGGCCGGAGATCTGAAGCAGCTCGGAGAATTTCTTGGGGTGCGTCTCCTCGAGCATCCCCCGCACAAAGCGCGTCCCGAATTCCGGCACGCCCAGCGTCCCGGTTTTCGAATTGATCTGCTCTGGGGTCACCCCTAATATGTCGGGGCTGGAAAACAGCGACATCACGCCGGGGTCATCCATCGGGATACTCTTCGGGTCGACCCCGGAGAGGTCCTGCAGCATGCGGATCATGGTCGGGTCATCGTGCCCCAGCACATCCATTTTGAGGATGTTGTCATGAATCGAGTGAAAATCAAAGTGGGTGGTCTTCCATGCGGCGCTTTGATCGTCCGCTGGGTACTGGATCGGCGAAAAGTCGTAAATATCCATGTCTTCCGGCACAATCAGAATCCCCGCCGGGTGCTGGCCCGTCGTCCGCTTAACGCCGGTGGCGCCTTTAGCCAGGCGATCGATTTCCGCTCCGCGGAGCATCTGGCCGGTGTCGCGCTCATAGGCTTTGACATAGCCGTAAGCCGTTTTATCCGCCACCGTGCCGATGGTCCCAGCGCGAAACGCGTGGTCCTCGCCAAACCGCACCTTAATGTAGTTATGGGCGATTGGCTGATAGTCCCCGGAGAAGTTCAGATCGATATCAGGCACCTTGTCCCCTTTGAAGCCCAGGAAGGTTTCAAACGGAATATCCTGACCATCTTTGATCATGTTGGTCCCGCACTTGGGGCAGGCCTTGTCTGGCAAATCAAAGCCTGAGCCGTACTCGCCCTTGGTGTAGAACTCGGAATACTGACACTTGGGGCAGCGGTAATGCGGCGGCAGCGGGTTGATTTCCGTGATGCCAGACATTGTGGCCGCCAAACTGGAGCCGACGGACCCACGGGAGCCAACCAGGTAGCCGTCCTTGTTGGACTTAAGCACGAGCTGCTGGGCAATGTTGTAAATCACTGAGAACCCGTTACCGATAATACTTTTGAGTTCCTTGTCCAGCCGTGCCTGCACAATTTCAGGCAATGGATCCCCGTACATCTGATGCGCGGTGTTCATCACATCGGCGCGCAGGTGCTCTTCCACCCCTGGGATCTTCGGCGTGTAAAGCTGGTCCTTGACTGGGGTGATGTCCCCATCGATCAGATCCGCCACCTTGTGGGTGTTCTCCACGACCAGCTGGTGAGCCAACTGGTCATCTTTGAGCCAGGCGAAGGCGTCCAGCATCTCCTGCGTGGAGCGGAAGTGCACATCCGGCAGCTCGTGACGGTTCAGCGGGTTGGCCCCGCCTTGGCTGTGAATCAAAATCTTGCGGTAAATGGCATCGTTTTTGTCTAGGTAGTGGGCATCGCCGGTGGCGACCACTAACTTGCCTTGGTCTTGCCCAATTTTGATGATGGTCTTCAAAATTTCCTGCAGGTGCGCCTGGCCTTGAACCAGGCCGCCATCGATCAGCGGCTGGTAGTTGGCAAGCGGCTGCACTTCCAGGTAATCGTAGAACTTCGCCTTGTTGGCGGCTTCAGCGGCGCCTTTTTGCATCGCCGCGATAAAGACTTCACCGGAGTCGCAGGCCGACCCGACCAGCAGACCCTCGCGGAGCTTTTGCAGGGCAGACCGCGGCACCCGCGGCAGCCGGTAGTAGTAATCAATGTTGGACTGGCTGACCAGCTTAAAAAGGTTCTTGAGCCCAGCCTGAGTCTTCGCAAACACGATCGCATGGGTCGGCCGGCTTTGCTTGTAGGCCTCGTCTTCGCCGATACGCGAGTTTAGCTGATTCAGCTGCTCAATGTCGTACTTTTTCAGCGCCTCTTTTTCCAGCGCGTACAGCAGGTACCCGGTCGCCTCGGCATCCGCGTTGGCCCGGTGGTGATGATTCAGTGGAATCTTGTAGGCCTTAGTCAGCGTGTCGAGTTTGTGGTTCTTGCGCTCCGGGTGCAGCATCCGCGACAGCTCCAACGTATCGATCACGGGGTTTTGAATCGGTTCCTCGCCCAAGCGCTCGTAGCCTTTGTTCAAAAAGCCGACATCGAATGTCACATTGTGGCCGCTCATGATGGTGCCGGCGCAAAACTGCCGGAACAGCTTCAGCACCTCGGCCTCAGTCTTGGAGCCGCGCACCATCTCGTCGGTGATGTGGGTCAGGTTGATGGTGAATTCAGACAGCGCAAACCCCGGGTCGATCAGCTCTTCAAACGAGTCGATAACCTTTCCGTCTTTCATCTTGACGGCGGCGACTTCGATCACTTTGTCGTACACCGCAGACAGCCCGGTGGTTTCAATATCGAACACCACGTACGTGGCATCCGCGAGGCTTCGCGGTGCATCGGCGTTGTACGCCACTGGTGCCCCGTCGTCGACCAGGTTGATCTCGACGCCGTAAAGCATTTTGAGCTTGGCCTGAGTCGCCGCAGTGTGGGCCTCGGGATAGGCCTGCAGCCCGGCGTGATCGGTCACGGCAATGGCAGTCTGGCCCCAGGCCTTGGCGCGCTCGACATAGGCGCTGATGCTTGGCAAGGCGTCCATTTGACTCATGTTGGTGTGCAAATGCAGCTCAACGCGCTTTTCGCCTTCTGCCGTTTCCTGCGGCAGATCATGGTGCACTTCCACCATGTCGCGGGCCATGACGGTCAGCTCACGGGAATAGGTGTCCTCCTGCACGCTGCCGCGAATCTTCAGCCACATGCCGACCTTGATCTGGCCGAACGCCGCTTCATCATCGGCACCGTTGCTGAATTTCTTCACGATAAAACTCGAGGTGTAGTCTGTCACTTTCGCGATCAAAAGCGACCGCTTGGAGCGCAGCTGGCGAACCTCAACGTCAAACACGTAGCCCTCGATCAAAACGGAGTTCTCCTCCTGGGTGATCGCGACCATCTGCGTTGGCGTCTCGTTATTCTTCAAACCGCGGCCCAGCTGAACCGGGCCGCTGGGCGCTGGATTTTGCTCGCGCTGGGCCACGACTGCTTGCGCCCGCTTGGCCATTGCGGCGGCTTCCTCGGCCTTTTGCGCCTTAAAGGCCGCCAGGTTGGCTTCCGACTCGCTGGCATCAACGGCCGCGTCCACGGTCACGCCGGGCAGGCCGACCTGTGCGTAGGCTTCGGCCAGTTTGCCCAGGCCCTGCTGAATCAAAAACTGGCGTACCGGCTCGTTTTCCGCCAGCAGCGTGACTTTGCCGTCCTCGAACTGCGGGGTTTGGTTCATGCAGGTCTCCGCGACGATGGCCGACTCGATTTGCGCGTTGGCCACCACGTAGGACCAGTATGCGGACAAAAATTTGGCCTGCAGGTCGACCGTTTGCGGCTGCACGCGAATGCTGGCCTCGGCGATCCCCTTAAACGCGGACTTAATATGCGAATCCAGCTGAATAAACACGGCATAAGGCAGCAGCGCCGCCGTGCCGAGCACAAACTCGTAACGTTTAGAGCGGCTGTGAATGGTCACGGCCTCGACCGTCGCGCTGGCCAGGGCAGGGTCTTGTCTGACCGGGTCAGGCAAGTGTGCCTGCTCGATCAGCTTTTGAAACATTTCTGCTTTTGATAGCGCCAAAAAAAGCCACTCCCTTTTTGATGATGAAACAATGTTACCCCGAATGCGCGGTGCAAACAAGGCGGCACAGAACGCAAAAGCGGCGCCGAGTCGGACTCGGCGCCGCTTGCTGGAGATTATTTTATTCTGCGTGGTCAAGCAGGATCTTGAGCGAGGAAATCAGCTCCTCGGACTTGACCTCAAGGGTCTCACCTGACTTGCGCAACTTCAGCTCGACAATGCCATCCTCGGCTTTCTTACCGACAGTGACGCGCACGGGAATCCCGATGAGGTCGGAATCCGCAAACTTGACCCCTGGCCGCTCGTTGCGGTCATCGACCAGCACCGCGAAGCCTTCATCTTCCAGCTGCTTCGTGATCTTAGCCGTCAGATCGGCCTGCGCCTGCTTTTTCAAGTTGACGGGCACGACATGCACGTCAAATGGCGCAACGGCCCGCGGCCAAACCAGGCCGTGCTCGTCCAACGTCTGCTCAGCGATGGCCGACAGCAGCCGGGACACGCCGATACCGTAGGAGCCCATGATGATCGGCTTAGCGCGGCCGTTCTCATCGAGGAAGTTGGCCCCCATCGCCTCAGTGTACCGGGTCCCAAGCTTGAAGATATGACCGATTTCGATACCTTTGGTGAACTTCAGCACGCCTTGGCCATCAGGCGACACTTCGCCTTCCTTAACAAAGCGAATGTCCGCCGTTTGGTCAGCGGTGAAGTCGCGCCCAAGGTTGACGTTGATCAAGTGGGTGTTGGCCTTGTTCGCCCCGGCGACCAGGTTGACGAGTCCCGTCAAACTGTTATCGGCAATGACCTGAACATCCTCCGGCGCGTTGACCGGCCCGATGTTGCCGATTTCGGCGTGCATGTACTGCTGCACCTGCTCTGGGGTGGCCATGTCGAGGTAATCCGCGTTCAGCAGGTTCTTGAGCTTGACGTCGTTGACTTCGTAGTCACCGCGAACCAGTGCCAGCACCGGCTTTTCGTCGGCGATGAACAAGACCGCCTTGATCAGCTTGCTTGCCGGCACCTTCAGGAACTCGGCGACCTCGGTGATGGTTTTGGCGTCCTTCGTGTCAACCGGGGCCAGCGGGGCGGCGTCTTCGTGCGTGGTGGCCGGCACATTCATGCTGGTGGCCATTTCCAAGTTAGCCGCATAATCGGATGAATCAGAATAAACAATCGTATCCTCACCGATATCCGCGATGGCCGAAAACTCTTTGGAATCTTTGCCGCCCATCGCGCCACCGTCGCCGACAATCGCGCGGAAGTTTAACCCCAACCGGTTGAACACGTTGGTGTAGGCCTTTTCCATCTGGGTATAAATGGTGTCCAGATCCTCGGTGTTCGCGGTGAAGGAATAAACGTCCTCCATGATGAACTCACGCGAACGCAGCAGGCCGTAGCGTGGGCGATCCTCATCGCGGTACTTGGTCTGGATTTGGTACAGCACCAGCGGCATCTTCTTGTAGGAGTTCAAATCGTTGCGAACCAGGTCCGTGAAGGTCTCCTCGTGCGTCGGGCCCAAAATGAAGTCGCGGTCGTGGCGATCCTTCAGCTTGAACAGATTTGGCCCGTAAGTTTCGTAGCGGCCGGATTCTTGCCAGAGCTCAACCGGCAGCAAACTTGGCATCTGCATTTTGACGGCGGAAATCTTGCTCATTTCGTCGTCGATCACGGCCTCAATTTTTTGCAAGACTCGCTCCGCCAACGGCAGGTAGGCATACGCCCCGGCCGCCACCTGGCGGATGAAGCCGGAGCGCAACATCATCTGGTGCGATTTGGCCTCAGCAGTACTGGGGACTTCTTTTTCAGTGGGAATAAACATTCGAGATTGTTTCATGACTTTCCTCCAAAGGGTTTAAAAACTGCGCATGATGTCGTTGATGGTCACCGCAATGATCAACGCGAACATCAGCCCGGCGCCGATCAATGTGATCACGCCTTCGTGCTCCTGCTTGAGCGGCTTGCGCCGAATGGCTTCAAGCAGGTTGAGTACAAGTTTGCCGCCGTCGAGCACGGGGATCGGAATCAGGTTCATGATCCCCAGGTTGACCGACAGGCCGCCTAAAAACAGGATCAGGTTCATCGGCCCGCCCTTGGCCGCGGTGGCCGTCATCGTGTAGATGCCGACCGGGCCCGCAAGCTGGTTCAGGGAGAAATGCCCCGTGACCATTTGCGCCAGAACATGGAAAATCCCGGTGACATAAGCCCAGGTCGTGGTGAAGCCGGACTCGATCGCCGCCATGGGGGCCTTAGTCGTTTTGGCGTAAACCCCGATGGTCCCGTCGCTGGTGGGCCGAATCATCAGCTTCTGCGTCTTCCCCGCCTTAGTCGCCACCAGCGTGGTGGTGCGCCCGCGGTACTGGGCCACGGCACCTTGAATATCGTCAAACGCCGCGAT
Organism: Lacticaseibacillus sp. 53-4; assembly: GCF_016861805.1. Lineage (NCBI taxonomy): Bacteria > Bacillati > Bacillota > Bacilli > Lactobacillales > Lactobacillaceae > Lacticaseibacillus > Lacticaseibacillus sp. 53-4. Next base: position 45,133 of record NZ_BOLT01000013.1, on the reverse strand, counting down.
CTTATCGCCGCCGATCGACACGATGCGCGAATCAGCCTTCAGCCCTGCGGCCGCGGCCGGTGAATTCGGTTCGATTTTGCCGATTTGGTTGGTGTTGGTCACCGCGACGCCGTTGACCAGCGCCACGCCGATGAACACCACGATTGCCAGCAGAAAATTATTCATTGGCCCGGCAAAATTGACCAGCATGCGTTTCCAGAGCTTGGCATTTTGGAACTGCACGTCATCCGGGGCGATAATGACCTCGGTGCCGTCTTCCTCGATGATGGTCGCGTCGTGATCGACGGACCAGGTTTTCAGCTCGGACTCATCGCCGTTTTCGTAACCGACAACGGTCAGGTCATGCTGCAGATCTACCTTGTCGACTTGGACCGGGATGCCGCCTTGGAGCGTGGTTTTGCTCGACAGGTTGATCCGCTCAACGACGTTTTGGTCGTTGACCTCAATGGCGAGCATGGTGCCTGGCTTGATCTCGTCGTCTTCGTCCTGCCAGCCCGCCATGCGGACATAACCGCCCAAAGGCAGCAGGCGGAGCGTGTACGTCGTGTGATTCTTGTGCCAAGCGACCAGCTTGGGGCCCATGCCAATGGAAAATTCCCGCACTAAAATGCCGGACCACTTGGCAAAAATGAAGTGTCCAAATTCGTGCACAAGCACAAGAATCACAAAGACGACCAAGAATTCAATAATTGTTGTCATAGACGCTCCTTACTGTGCGACTGCGGTTAAAGAATGCCAAAGAAGTGAATCATCGGCATCACGAGCAGCATGCTGTCGAACCGATCCAAAATACCGCCGTGACCCGGCAGAATCTTGCCCGAGTCCTTAACGCCGTAGTAACGTTTCAGCGCCGACTCAATCAAATCGCCAAGACTGCCGATAATCGACAGTGCCAGCGCGATGCCCATCATCGGCCAGAAGCTGTACGCCTGCGGGAAAAAGTTCAGGTAAATCGCCGCGAAGATCAGCGCCGTCACGTTGCCGCCGATGCTGCCTTCCCAGGTTTTATTGGGGCTGATGGCCGGCCAGAGCTTGTGCTTGCCGAACGCCCGGCCGCAGAAATACGCACCGGAGTCCGTCAGCCACACGATCAGCATCGCGAACAACAAGGTATCAAGCCCGCCGTTCGGATCGTTGCGCAGCATGATGAAGTAGTGAAAGCCTGTCCCAATGTAAAAAATCGACAAGGCAGACACGGCGACGTCGTCATAGCTGGTTTTGTTCTTGCTGGCTACCGTGTTTAACAGCAGCAGGACCACAAACAGGTAGATGATGTCGAGGCGGGAGATGTACGCCGGCAGCCACTTGAGCATGCTGTCCGGCACCGCCACTGCCAACACGCCCAGCGCCGAAATGAGAAAATCAAACGAGACAATGATTTTCTTGCGCATGATGAACACTTCTGACAGTGCGATGACCGCCAGCGCACACCCAGCTAGTTCGATCCACCAACCGCCAAGGATGAGAATCGGAATAAAGATGATCAGCGCGACGACTGCGGTAATGATTCGTTGTTTCATAACACCCTCCGTTAACTTTTCAACCCGCCAAAGCGGCGGTCACGTGCCTGGTATTCCGCGATGCATCGTTCGAGGACAGCCCCAGTGAAGTCAGGCCAGTACGTATCGGTGAACACCAGCTCGGAATAGGCCAACTGCCACAGCAAAAAGTTGGATAACCGCTCTTCGCCACTGCTGCGAATCAGCAGGTCGGGATCGGCCAAGGCCCCCAGGTGGCGCGTCATCAGATGATCGGCAACCACCTGTGCGTCGATCTGCTCCGGGTCAAGCTGACCGCTTTTAGCTTCCTGAGCCATGGTGCGAGCAGCTTGCACCAGCTCGTCGCGGGCGCCGTAGTTCAGCGCAAAGTTCAGGATCATCCCGGTATTTTGCGCCGTGTCAGCCATCGCGTCTTTCGCCGCTTTACGCGTCTTTGCGGGCAGGGCATCCAGCTCGCCCATCACCTGCACGCGCACGTTTTCGGCGATCAGCTCCGGCATAAACGTGCCGAAGAAATCGACCGGCAGGCGCATTAAGTAGGACACCTCGCTGGTTGGGCGCTTCCAGTTCTCCGTTGAAAAAGCATAAAGCGTCAACACTTTGACCCCGAGGCGACTTGCCGCCTTGGTGATCGTTTTGACGACCTCCATGCCTTGCTTATGACCCGCCACGCGCGGCAGGTGTCTGGCCTTGGCCCAGCGCCCGTTGCCATCCATGATGATGGCGACGTGCGCCGGAATCCGCGTGGGATCAAGTGGTTGATTTGCCAACAAAAAGTCCTCCATCGTGAAACTAGTCACATCTCACGTATTGTAGCAGAAATCCCGCGGTCAAAAAAGCCGGCCAGGTTGCAACCCGCCACCTGCACCGGCAGTGGTGCGCTTAGTCGACATTGAAAAACCCGCGGCAAACCCGCGGGCAAAGGCCGGTGATTAGCCTTCCTTGATTTCTTCTTCTTTTTCGGCTGCGATGGCTTCGATCCGCTTGGCGGAATCGTCGGTCACCTTTTGCACGTCCTTTTCACCGCGGTGCAGGTCATCTTCGGTGATGTCGCCGGCCTTTTCCTGCTTCTTCAGCTTGTCCAAGGCGTCGCGCCGAATGTTGCGGATCGCGATCTTGGCTTCTTCCTGGAACTTGCCAACTTCCTTGGCAATCTCCGCGCGGCGCTCACCGGTGAGCTGCGGCACGACCAGCCGGATGGCATTCCCGTCGTTGGCCGGGTTGATGCCCAGGTCAGACGCGTTCAGCGCGGCCTCGATATCCTTCAAACTGGATTTATCGTAAGGCGTCACCAGCAAGACCCGGGCTTCTGGCACCGTGATCGCGGCGATCTGGTTGAGCGGCGTCTTGGTGCCGTAGTACTCAACCTCGATCCGGTTGAGCAGACTGGCATTGGCGCGCCCAGCCCGAATGGTACCGAGCTGGCGAGACAGTGCTTCTTCAGACTTCTTCATTGACGCCTTGGCGTCATCAATAATTTGGTTCGCCATGATTAGTCCTTTCCTTGGATCGTTGTGCCAATGTGTGCACCTTCAACGACCTTCTTGATGTTGTCTGGATCATTCAAATTAAACACGACCAGCGGGATGTCATTGTCCATCGACAAGGTGCTGGCGGTGGAATCCATCACGTTCAGCCCTTTGGTAATGATGTCCATGTGACTGAGGTGATCAAACTTCTTCGCGCTGGCATCCTTGTTCGGATCCGCAGAGTAGACCCCGTCGACCCCGTTTTTCGCCATCAGGATGGCGTCAGCGCCGATTTCGGCAGCGCGCAGGGCCGCCGTCGTGTCGGTGCTGAAGTATGGGTTCCCGGTGCCCCCGGCGAAAATGACGACGCGGCCTTTTTCCAGGTGCCGAACCGCCTTCCGCCGAATGTACGGCTCAGCAATTTGGCGCATCTCGATGCTGGTCTGCACGCGCGTTGGCACCCCAAGGTTTTCCAAACTGTCTTGGAGGGCCAGTCCGTTCATCACCGTGGCCAGCATCCCCATGTAGTCTGCCTGCGCCCGTTCCATGCCCATGGCCGCACCAGTCTCGCCGCGCCAGATGTTGCCACCGCCGCAAACGATGGCGATCTGCACGCCCATGTCGTGAACCTGCATGATCTGCTCGGCGATCAGCTTAATGACCGGGGGCTGTATTCCCGCACCGGTTTCGCCGCCAAGCGCCTCGCCGGAAACTTTCAGTACAATGCGTTTGTATTTGATCATGAGTGTTGTCCCTTCTTGAATTGCTGTTACTAGTTTACCATACCAGGCCGGGCCTTGCCCTAACGAGCACGACCTGCAGTCGAAAAAAGGCCACGCACTAGGCGTGACCCATAAAAGAAACTAGTCCTTGATTTGACCCATGACTTCATCAACGAAGTTATCTTGCTTCTTTTCGATGCCTTCGCCGACTTCGTAGCGGACAAAGCCCTTGACGGTTGCGCCCTTGCTCTTCGCGTATTCGGCAACGGTCTTGTCGGAGTCCTTGACGAATTCCTGGTCGACCAGTGAGATCTCAGACAGCCACTTGTTCACGCGGCCTTCAACGATCCGCGGCACGATTTTTTCCGGCTTGCCTTCGTCAACGGTTTCCTTGGTGAAGAGGTCGGTTTGCTTCTTCAGCTCATCGGCCGGCACCTGGGTGCGATCCAGGTACTGCGGGTTGATGGCCGCCACGTGCATCGCAATGTCGTGGGCCGTTTCGTCGTCGCCGCCTTCGATGGTGACCAGCGCTGCGACTTGGCCGCCGTTGTGCAGGTAGGCACCGAAGTGGTCGCCGTCGTTCTTTTCAACCACCGTGAAGCGGCGCAGGTCGATCTTTTCGCCGATGACTGCGGTCAGCGCCTTGGCTGCTTCGTCAACGGTCTGGCCGTCAACGTCCAGCTTAAGAGCGGCATCCATGTCGGCCGGCTTGCCGGCAGCAATGGCCTTGGCAACACCGTTCACCAGGTTCTGGAACTTGTCGTTGGACGCTACAAAGTCGGTTTCTGAGTTGACTTCGATGATGGCTGCGGCGTTGCCGTCAACGGTAATGGCAGTCAGACCTTCGGCGGCGATGTTGCCCGCCTTTTTCGCAGCCTTGGCCAAGCCCTTTTCGCGCAGGACGTCGATCGCCTTGTCCATGTCGCCATCGGCAGCAACCAGCGCCTTTTTCGCATCCATCATGCCGACCTGAGTACGGTCACGCAGTTCCTTGACTTGCTTTGCGGTAATAGCCATTTCTTGAATTCCTCCTAAAATTTGTTTTAAAAAAGCCGCCTGCGCCTGCAATTGCTGCAAAGCACAGACGGCTGAGTCTAACTGACGATTTAATTATTCGGCGTCAGGCTTCGTGTTGTCGCCTTCAACGGCGTTCACGATGTCTTCGATCGAATCGGCCTTCGGGGCGTCGTCTGCTGGCTGTTGGTCAGCATCGGCGTCTTCAGCCTGATCTTCGCCCTGCTTGCCTTCGATGATGGCATCTGCCATCGTCGCGGTGATCAGGCGAACGGCCCGGATCGCGTCATCGTTAGAAGGAATGATGACATCGATGTCGTCCGGATCAGAGTTCGTATCTACCATCGCAACGATCGGGATGTTCAGCTTTTGTGCTTCCTGAACGGCGATCTTTTCCTTGCGTGGGTCAACGATGAAGATCACGTCTGGGATGCGAGGCATGTCTTCGATCCCGCCGAGGAACTTCTCAAGCTTGGCCTGAGACTTCTTGAGCAGGGAAACTTCCTTCTTCGGCAGCTTGTCGAAGGTGCCATCGGTGGCCATCTTCTTGATGTCCTTGAGGCGCTTGATCCGCGTCTGGATGGTGTTCCAGTTGGTCAGCGTGCCGCCAAGCCAACGGTGGTTGACGTAGTACTGGCCGGCGCGAGTGGCCTCTTCTTGGATGGCATCCTGTGCCTGCTTCTTGGTGCCGACGAACAGGAACACACCGTTGTCAGCGGCCTCTTCCTTGACGAAGTTGTAGGCATCGTCGATCATCTTGACCGTCTTCTGCAGGTCGATAATGTAAATCCCGTTGCGTTCCGTGAAGATGAATGGCTTCATCTTTGGATTCCAGCGACGGGTCTGGTGACCGAAGTGGACACCAGCTTCAAGCAGTTGCTTCATGCTTAATACAGACATGTGTAGTCCTCCATATGGTTTTATTCCTCTCAGAGGCGTCAACTCGCTGTGCCACTTCTCCCGAAGCACCGGCACCACGATCTTCCCCTGATGTGGGTTGTGTGTTTTTCACACTTAAAATATTATACAGAGAAAGCCGGCGCGGTGCAACTTAATTCGGCAAAAGTCTCTTTGTGCGCGGCGCTCATGGTTGTGCGACATGGTAAACCGCCATCGGATCATTGCCGTCTTTCATTTCTACCGGCACAAACCCATGTGCTTGATACAAGCGAGCTGCGACAAGATTGGCCTGATCATAGCTGAGCACGATGTCCACCACATCCCACTGCCGGCTGATCAATCTTTTGAGCAGCTCCAAGAAGCGGCTGCCCAGCCCTTGCCTTTGATACGGCGCGGCAATCATGAACCGGTCCAGCCAGATGTAACGTTCTTCCCGATTGTAGGCGCCAATCATTGCGAACCCCACTGGGGTGTCGTCAGCGACCAATAGAAATGGATGCCAGTCAAAGCGCCGGTCCTGCTGGACTTCTGAAAGCGACTGCGCATTGGTTTCAATCATTTGGCGCTGGCTGGGATCGACGGTCAGCGCGATTGCAAGCGGCGCATTCTTCGGAGTCACTGGCACAATTTTAAGCGTGGCCATCGTCAGACTCCTCCCAATGAACATCATGCGCGCTTAAAAACGCTTCTTTGGCCGCGCGGCTCTGGTGCTTAAAGTGCCACTCGGCCGAAAGCGCATCATGTTCATCCGCAAACCCCTCCGAATAAAGCAGGCGGACAGGGCGGCGCGCTTTGGTGTACTTGGCCCCCTTACCTGCATTATGCGTCGCCACCCGCGCAGTCACATCCGTCGAGTAGCCGCCGTAAAACGTCCCGTCGGCGCACAGCAGGACGTAGAAAAAGTATTTAGCCATAAAGTAAGTGCTGCACCTCTTCCCCATATTGCCCATCTGGCCCGTAGACCACCAGCGGCGGCAAAATTCGCATCCCCGCCGGCTTGCCAGAACGAATCCCTTCCAGCAGTACCATGTTAGCCTCGCGGTCCGCCTTGGGGTGAATGAACCGCACGCGCTTAGGGGCAAGGTCCGCGGCCGCCATGGTTGAGAGCAATTCTTCAAGCCGCTCCGGTCGGTGCACGAAAAACGCCTTGCCCTGATACTTCAGCAGTCCCGCCGCAGTTTCACAGACGGTGTGGAAGTTGGTGGTCAGCTCGTGGCGGGCCAGCGCCAGGTGGTCGTTCGGGTTGGTCAGCGACTGATCGGTCACCTTGAAGTATGGGGGATTGCAGGTCACCACGTCGACCGAATCTTTGGGCACGATTTGCGCGGCGTCTTTGAGGTCGCGCTGGTGCACGTCAACGTTTCTCAGGTCGTTGAGCTGCACACTGCGCTGCGCCATGTCGGCGAGCCTAGGCTGCAGCTCGATCAGCGTCACCTGATTGGTTGTCCGGCGCGCAACGAACAGGCCCACCGCGCCGTTGCCGGCCGCCAAATCCACCACGCGGCTGCGGCGTTTGACCTGCGCAAACCCCGCCAGCAGCACCGCGTCCAGTGAAAAGGCAAAGACGCATGGGCTTTGGATGATGCGAATGCCCACGCCTTGCAGCACGTCGATCCGTTCGTCTGGTTCCAATGTGACTTCACTCATGCCTGCGCCTCCTGCTAACGCCCTTAAGTGTTTGTGGTATAATTTATCGAACAATATCCTAGCCGCAAGCGGCATTTTATGGAAGGAATGAACTTCATGTTTTATTCATTCATCCGCTGGGTCGTGCGGGTCCTTGTCCTGCTGATCAACGGCAACACGCATTATGAAAATAAACAGGTGCTGCCAGATGGGCCATACGTGCTCGTCGGCCCCCACCGGACCTGGTGGGACCCGATCTTCTTCGCCTTGGCCGGCAGCCCGCGCAAGTTCTCGTTCATGGCCAAAGAAGAACTCTTCAAGAATCCTATTTTACGCTGGATCATGAACCATGCCAACGCTTTTCCGGTCAACCGCGCTAATCCCGGGCCAAGTACCATCAAGGTCCCGGTGCGGACACTAAAAGAAGGCAAGCTCGCGGTGATGATTTTCCCATCAGGCTCCCGCTACTCGCAGCAGCTCAAGGGCGGCGCGGTGCTGATCGCCAAGTTGGCGAAAGTGCCTATCGTGCCGGCGGTCTACCAAGGCCCGGTCAAGTTCTCGCACATTTTTCTGCGCAAGCGGATCACGGTGCGGTTTGGGGACCCCATCACGGTCCCTAGTGGCCGCGTGACGGATGAATTGACCGCGCAAGTCGGCGAGCAGATGCAGCAATCCTTTGACGCCATTGACAAGGCCATCGACCCGACCTTCAAGTACGTGCCGGATCAAAAGAAGTACTTAGCCGAAAAGGAGGCTGGCAAGGTCAAATGAATAAACCGAGTTTTTGGCAGCGCATCACGCACAAGCCGGATGTGGAAAGTACCCTGAATGCTGACCACCAGCTGGCGCGCACGCTGACCACCCGAGACCTGATCGCCTTGGGCATCGGGGCCGTGATTGGCACCGGGATCTTCATTTTACCAGGCACGGTCGCCGCGACGACTAGTGGGCCAGCCATCACGCTGGCCTTTGTTTTGGCCGCGGTGGTCTGCTCTCTGGCGGCGATGTGCTACGCCGAGTTTGCCTCGGCTTTGCCCGTGGCCGGCTCCGCCTACGCATACGGCAGCATTGTGTTCGGCCAGCTGGTGGGCTGGGTGATCGGCTGGGCGCTGATCCTCGAGTACATGCTGGCGGTGGCCGCGGTGTCAACCAGCTTCTCCGCCTACTTTGCCAGCCTCATCAGCGGCTTTGGCTGGCACCTGCCCCAGGCGCTCAGCGGCGCCTTTGACCCGGCTCATGGCACCTACATTAACCTCATTGCGGTGCTGGTCATTCTGCTGATCGGCGGCATGCTGTCACGCGGCATGAATACCTCAATGGCCGTCAACCGCGCGATGGTCCTGGTTAAGCTTCTCATCATCGGCATTTTCGTCATCGTCGGGGCCTTTTACATCAAGCCGGTCAACTGGCACCCGTTTATGCCGTTTGGCGTCAAGGGCATCTTGGCCGGCGCCTCGCTCGTGTTTTTCGCCTATCTGGGCTTTGATGCCGTCTCCGCCAGTGCCCCTGAGGTGAAAAAGCCGCAAAAAACGCTGCCGCGCGGCATCATTGGCACGCTGATCATCGCCACCGTGCTGTACGTGCTGGTCGCCATTGTGCTGACTGGCATGGTCAAGTACACCCACCTCAACGTGGCCGACCCGGTATCCTTTGCGCTGAACTTCATTCATCAGCCGCAGCTGGCCGGGATCATTGCCATCGGCGCGCTGGCCGGCATGTTCACGATGATGGTCACCATGATCTACTCAAGCTCGCGCCTGGTGTACGCGATTGGCCGCGATGGCCTGCTGCCCAAGTGGTTCGGCGAGGTCCAGCAGCAGCTGCCGCGCCACGCCCTGACCACCGTCACCCTGATCATCGCAGTGCTCGGCGGCTTGGTGCCGCTGACCCAGCTCGTCAATTTGGTTAACATCGGGACCCTGATTGCCTTTGCCATTGTCAGCCTCGGCATCCTGCCGCTGCGCAAGCACGAGCAGATCCACAACCCGGGGTTCAAGGTCCCCGGGTACCCGGTCATCCCGATCGTCTCGTTTCTGTTCTGCCTCCTTTTGATGAGCCAGCTATCAAAAGAAACCTGGCTGATGAGCCTGGCCTGGTTCGGCGTTGGTCTTCTGATCTACTTCGGCTACGGCTACCGCCATGGCAAATAAATAGCGCAGCTTTCACTGCGCCGCATGCGTCCGCCAATTCGTTGGCGGGCGTTTTTAGTCGGTCAAATCGCGGTCGTAATGAATCCAGCCGCTTTCCCGCTGACCCAGCTGATCATACAGCGGCTGGGCGGCCGCATTCGTGGTGCGAGTCTGCCAACTCACGTGTTTGGCGCCGTGCTGACGGCCCCAGACAAAACTAGCGGTCATCAGCTGGCGCGCGATGCCGTGCCTGCGAAACTGCGCAGCCACGAACACATCGTTGATGATCACTTGTGGCGCCAAATCCCGCGTATTCTGGGTCACGTACAGCAGCGCAAAGCCCACCACCTGACCGCCTTGTTCGGCCACCAGCAGCCCGGCTTGCTGGTTGGCCAGGCGCTCCTTGAGAAACCCAAGCATCCGGTCGTCGTCAAATTCATGGGGCACCGTGCTGGTCTGGTAATAATCATGAAACAGGCTGACCACCTTTGGCAGATCAGCGACAGTCGCAACTCGAATCATCGGCATGCCCTCCTTTGTTTAACTCCCTTATACCTGAACCCGGCGCCAAAAGCAAAAACCACCAACTGACGAGTTGATGGTTTTGACCAATTAGTGTTCAGCTTTAGTGATGTCTGCAAGCAAATCCCCGTCGAGATCGGCCTGCAGGAATTCCCGATCGGCAGTTGGCAGGTGCAGCTGCACATCACTGAAGACCTGCGTTGCCAGATCGCCGGCGGCACCGGCAAAATCGAGCACATGCCCGCCGAAGTCATGGGCGTCGCTGAGAAAATGCAGGTGGAACCCTGGTGAGGCCATCCCCGCGTACAGCTGCGGTGACCAGTACCCCATCAAGGTGCCGGTCACCTGGTCGCGGCTGAACACGGCCTGATCTGCCGCAGTGGCGGCCAGCCCTGGGAATGGGCGGTGCTGGGCCTTGACCGCGCGAGTCGTCATGTGGTCAAAAGTCCCATGCAGCGATACCGCGGCAAACAGGTTGCGCGTGCCGATTTGACTCAGCATGGTCGCCTCGGCCGCTTGAGCGGTTTCGGCCGTCACCGGGCTTGAGACGCCGAACGCCGCAAAATGGACATTGGCGAACGGGACCTCCCCATCAGTGATGACGACGACTTGCCCCGAAGCCTGCACCTGGTACACAGTCCCGGCTAAGATGATCAGTTCCCCATTCAAGCCGGTCAGTGTGCCGATGCCAAAGTCACCATGGTTCAAGAGTTCGCTGAGCTTCTGGGTCCCGTTTAATAATCCGGGCACCAGCACCCCAAGCGTGCCGTGCTGATACAAAATATCTGTTTTCATGACGACGTCTCCTTAGAATTGATCGGCCAGCATGGCTTCACCCAGCTTGGGGTTGTCCGCGTAGTCGACAGGGATATCGACGATCACTGGGCCATCTGTCGCAAATGCCTCATCCAGGACAGCGCCGAGCTGATCCGGCCGCTCGACGCGCAGCCCCTTAGCCCCGAAACTTTCGGCGTACTTCACAAAGTCCACGGGACCAAAATCGACACCTGCCGCCTGGCCGTACTTCATTTCCTCCTGAAACTTGACCATGTCGTAATGCCCGTCGTTCCAGATCACGTGAACCAGGTTGGCGTGCAGGCGCACGGCTGTTTCCAGCTCCATGGCCGAGAAGAGAAAACCACCGTCACCGGACACTGAGACGGCCTTTTCGCCGGGCCGCACCAGCGTCGCAGCGATGGCCCATGGCAGCGCGACCCCCAGCGTCTGCATCCCATTTGAGAAAAGCAGGCGGCGCGGTTCGTAGCTGCGGAAGTGCCGCGCCATCCAGATGTAATGCGAGCCAACATCGACGGTCACTGTCATGTGATCCGTGACGCGAGCCTGCAGCGCGGCGACAATGCTCAGCGGGTGCACGCGGTTGCCGGTTTCGACCGGCGGCACATCACTGGCCTTCAGCTGCCCCTGAAGGTCCTCCAAGTAGCGCTGGGAGCCCGGTGCGACATGATAGCCGCGCACCTGCGGGATCAGCAGCTCAAGGGTCTGGGAAATGTCGCCGACTAGTTCCTCGATCGGCTGAAAATGCTGATCAAGTTCGCTTTCCTGTGAGTCGATAACCACGATTGAAGCCTTGCCATCGGCGTTCCAGTTACGCGGCTCGTACTCGACCGGGTCATACCCGATGGCGACCACTAAGTCGCTGCGCTGAAGCAGCTGGTCGCCCGGTTGGTTGCGGAACAAACCCACGCGGCCGAAGAAGTTGGCCTCCTGGTCGTGTGACACAATGCCCGCGCCTTGGAAGGTCTCGACGACCGGAATGGCCGCCGTCTTCAGCAAATCGCGCACCGAATCGGTGACGTCTTGGGCAGACGCGCGCATGCCCAGCAGCAGCACCGGCAGCTCGGCTTCCTTGATGCGCCGCGCCAAATCGACCATGTCGTTGAGCGACGCCGGACCAAGCTTCGGTTTTTCACTAACGGCCAGTGCCGACTTCTCTGTTTCCGCATCCGTCACGTCCTGCGGAATCGAGATGAAACTGGCCCCTTGCTTACCGGATGCCGCCGTGCGCCAGGCGTTGGCCATCAGTTCGGAAATGTTGTCGACGTCCTGGACTTCCGCCGAGTACTTGGTGATTGGCGCAAACATCTCCGCGTTGCGCATGCTTTGGTGGGCGGAGCGCAGCAGATCCTTGCGCTGAACCTGACCGGACAGTGCCAATACGGGATCACCTTCGGCCGTTGCGGTGACCAGGCCGGTCGCCAGGTTCGCCGCCCCGGGCCCGGAAGTGGTCAACACCACGCCAGGGTCGCCGGTCATCCGGCCGACTGCCGCTGCCATGAAGGCCGCGTTTTGTTCGTGGCGCGTCACGATCAGCTTGGGGGTGTCCTGTGCGACTGGGTGTTCCAACCGCTCAAACACGCGGTCGATTTTCGCACCGGGAATCCCGAAAACAAAGGGAACATGATGATTGATCAGGCTTTCGACGACAAGGTCGGCCCCAAAACGTTTGGACATGGCGAAGACTTCCTTTCAAAATGTCTGTTTCAAACAATATCACATCTGTTTCATAATGAAAAGCAAATTTTTCTGGAATACTGTACTATCAGTATTAGCGTGTGACATTTTTATTTTGTATCTGTGCAACTTGGCAAAAACAAAAGGGTGCCGCGACTAATCGCAGCACCCTTATTCTATTCCGTCTTCGAACCGTTTTGCAGCTCATACATATCGTAGTACCGGCCGTGCTTGGCCAGCAGTTCCTCATGTGTGCCCCGTTCAATGATGCGACCGGCGTCAAGCACCAGGATCAAGTTGGCGTCTTGAATCGTTGACAAGCGGTGCGCGATGGCAATTGAGGTCCGGCCCTTGCGCAGCCGCCGCAGCCCCTCCTGAATCAGGGCTTCGGTTTCCGTATCGATATTCGCGGTGGCTTCATCCAGTACCAGAATCTTTGGATCAGTCACAATGGTCCGAGCAAACGACAAGAGTTGGCGTTCGCCACTGGAGAACTGCGCCCCGCCTTCAATCACGCGGGCGTGGTACTTGTTCGGCAACTTCTCGATAAAGGAGTCGGCCTGCACGAACTTAGCCGCCGCCTCGACCTGCTCATCGGTGATGTTTTCGTTAAACAGCCGAATGTTTGAGGAGATGTCCCCATAGAACATGAACGAATCCTGCAGGACCAGACCCAGCTTCTGCCTCAGCTCTGTCATTGGATACTCGCGGATGTCCTTGTCATCGATCAGGATCTCCCCAGTGCCGAACTCGTAGAAGCGCATCATCACGTTAATGATCGAGCTCTTCCCGGACCCGGTGTGCCCGACCAGCGCGACGGTTTCGCCGGGATTGGCGACGAAGCTGATGTCGTGCAGGATGTCATGCTTGCCATCATAGGCAAAGGACACGTGCCGAAACTCGATTTTGCCCTGCGTGATGGTGGCGCTGGCGCCAGGATTCTGCGCCGGCGCGTACTCCGTTTCATCCAAAATATGGAAAATCCGGCTGCCCGCTACGATCCCGTCCTGCAGCGAGGACAGCGAATCCATCATGTTCGTCATCGGGTTGAAGAAGTTCGCGACATACTGCGTGAACGCGTAAACGACCCCGGCTTTGACCACGACGTCCATTGACATCGCGCCAAACGCCCACAGCACAACAACCAGCCCCAAGCTGTACAGCAGGTTGATGATCGGCGACAGCAGCAGCGAATTGGTCTTGATCATCGCGTTGCGGGTCTCCAAGTAATCGTTGTTGGTGGTTTCAAATTCCTTGGTGATCCGGTTTTCCTGCCGGAACTGCTGAATGATGCCGATGCCTTCGATCGACTCGTTCAGTTTAGTGTTCAGCTCAGACAGCTTCTCGCGCATGTGGCGGTAAACCTTCGAGCTGTACTGACTGTAATACCAAATGGCAAAAATCAGCAGCGGCATGAAGGCCAGCACGTACAGCGCGATGCGGGGGCTGAGCGTCCACATCGCGATAAAGCTGGAAATCACCGAGAACATGCCGACGATCACAGACAAAATGACGTTCCAAAAATCGGCCAGCGTCATCGTGTCGTTGGTGACGCGGCTGACGATCGACCCGGCCGGGACCTGGTCGAAGTACCGCATCCCCAGCGTGTGCAGCTTTTTGAACAGCGCCCGGCGAACGTCCTCCAGGCCGCGCTCGGCGCCCATTTGAAAGGCGAAGTTCTGCAGGAACTGAAACAGCCCTTTCATGACCGTCCCAAACGCGTAAACGACCGCAAAAATCAGGATGATCTGGACCGTGGCGCTCTTGTTGGTCAGGTACTTATCCATGAAGACCTGCAGCACATACGGCAAGGCGATGTTCATGCCCGCCAGCAAAGCCGCGCCGACCAGCGCGCCGGTGAACTGCTTCCAGTACTTCTTGGTGTAGCTCATCAAGCGGCCAAAAATGTGGACCTGCTCGCGCACCGGAATGCTCTTGGACCATGCACTTTGATATTTAGCCAAGGGTCTCACCTTCAATCTTGGTTTCGATTTCGCCTTGCAGCTCCTGCTTGGCCCACATCTCGGCGTACCAGCCGTCGTTCTTCAGCAGCTCCTCATGCGTGCCGCGCTCAATCACGTGGCCGTCTGCCAGAACCAGAATCTGGTTGGCGTGCATGACCGAGCTCAGCCGCTGGGCTGCAATGATGGTCGTCTTGTTTTGCCGCTCCTGCTTCAGGTTGTGCAGGATCTCGGCTTCCGTCTTCGCGTCGACCGCAGACAGTGAATCATCGAGGATCAAGAGCTCCGGCGTCGTAATGACCGCCCGGGCAATCGCCAGACGCTGCTTTTGCCCGCCTGACAGGCTGACCCCACGCTCGCCAACCAGGGTGCCATACCCTTCGGTGAAGTCGAGGATGTCGTTGTGCACGGCACTTTCGCGGGCAGCTTCTTCCACTTCTTCCTGCTGCTTATCAAACGAGGAGAAGCGAATGTTGTCGGCAACGGTCGTGGAGAACAGGAAGTTATCCTGCGGCACGTAGCCAATCGAATCCAGCAGCGCATCAAGCGTGTATTCCTTGATGTTGTGGCCGCCGAAGTCGATCTCGCCGTCGTAGTTGTCAAACTCGCGCAGCAGCAGCTTGAAAATCGTGCTCTTGCCGGCGCCGACGCGGCCGACAATCCCGAGGGTCTCCCCTTCCGGCAAAGTAAAGTGGACGTTGACCAGTGTTGCGTGATCGTCATCCGGGTAGCTAAACTTGTTGACCTTGAACCGCAGGTCGCCGTGCGCCGGCGTCGAAATCGCGTCCGGGGCCTCGATGATGGCACTCTTTTCGCGCAGCAGACTCACCACGCGGTCATAGGAGGCGTTCCCGCGCTCCAGCACGTTGAACAGCCGGCCAATGGCAAACATCGGCCACACCAGCGCAGAGACATAAGACACAAACGAAACCAGCTGGCCAATGGTGATGGCTGAGCTCATGACCAAATTGCCACCATAAATAATAGTGATGATATACGTGATGCCCATGATCAAGCTGGTGGTGGGGTCGAACAACGAATCGATGAAGTTGACCCGCTTGTTGATGCTGATGGTTTTGTCAACGATCTTGTCGAAGTCTTCGGTATCTTCTTTATCCTGACCAAACGTCTTGATGACCTTGATCCCAGAAATCGACTCCTGGGTCTTGTCGTTCAGGCGCGAAAAGGCGGCCTGGGACCGCGAGAACTCGCGATGCAGGCGCATGCCGAGCTTGCGGGCCATGATGGCCAGAAGCGGCATCGGCAAAATTGCGAGCAGCGTCAGGCGCCAGTCGACGAACATGATCATGGCGACGATGGTGGTCGAGCCGGTAATGATCGAATCAAATAAGGTCAAGATTCCGGCCCCGGCGACGTTTTGAATCGCGTTCAAGTCGTTGGTCGCGTGGGCCATGAGGTCCCCAGTGCGGTGGCGCTGGTAGAACGTGGCATCCATTTTCATGAAGTGCCAGAACAAACGAGAACGCAAGGTTTTTTCGAGCTTGGCTGCACCGCCCCAAATCGCCGTGCGCCAGCCGTAGCGGAACACATACTGGCCGACGCCGGCAAACACCAGCAGCCCCAGCATGAAGAACAGCTTCGCGGACGTCAATTGGTGCCCATCCATCAAATCGATCAGGCTGCCGATCACGCGCGGCGGGATCAAGTTGACCAAGGCAACCAGTAGAAGGAAGACCACCCCGAATAAATACCTTCGCCATTCCTCTTTAAAATACCAACCCAATTTCTTAAAAATACCCATTACAAGCAGCCCTCCTCAAAAACGCACTGCCTGAAAATTATATGATTAAATGATAAGAATTTGCAAGTGAATCCGTGAGAAATCGCGGCCGCGCGCCAAAAGAAAAACGGCCAGTCAAAAATTGACCGGACCGTTTCCAAGTCTGACGCCAAAGCCTACTTCTTGTTGGCTTTCTTCTGTTGCTGCTTCATCTGCGCCATCATCTGGTTGAGTTTCTTCTGGGATGGCTTTTGCCCCATCGACATCATCATGCTCTGCAGCATTTCCTCATTGACAGGAGGATTGTCTTGGAAATATTTCTTCATATATGCGCGGGCCCCGAAGAACCCGGCTACGGCGCCGGCCAAAAGGCCAACGACCAGCCCAATTGCGAACATCATCTCAAATTCCCCCCTTCATGTGAGATTCAACTCTCTCATTGTACAAAACGCTTGGATTGATTGAAAGCCTAATCTTTACGCAACCCGCGTTTTCTTTGCAGCTCGCGGACCTTCTTGGGCGTAATTTCATGCCCTTGCTTATCGAAAAACTGGGTCGTCTCAAGTTGGTCGGCAAACCCGGCGCGAAAATCACGCAGGTAGGCTTCACGCAGCTGTTTGCGCTCCGCTTTTTCCTCGTCGGTCAACCCCTCAGCCTTCGCCTTGTGGGCCAGCTCGTTGATCCGGTCAATGCGTTCTTGTGGTTGTTGTGCCATGCTGCTCACCTCTTAATTCAGATGCAGGATCTGCTGCTGATAGCCACTCGGCTCCTCACCGGGGAACGGGGCCTGCTGGATCATGTGCAGGTAATCCGCCGCGCGCGATGGCGAGGAGAAGGCCTTGATCAGCCGAAAAGTCGTGGCTTGTTGATAGTAAATGACAGTGATGATTTTTTCCATAGTTCCTCCGCGGCATCAAAAAAGGCCGCAACTGCGGCCTTCTCGGATTAACGGCGCTTCTCTTTGATCCGCGCAGCCTTCCCACGGAGTGCCCGCAGGTAGTAAAGCTTTGCCCGACGGACTTGGCCGTGACGGACAACGTCGATCTTCTCCACACGTGGGGTGTGAAGTGGGAACGTCCGCTCAACGCCGACGCCGTTCGAAATCTTACGAACGGTGTACGTTGCACTAACGCCAACGCCGCGGCGCTTGATTACAACGCCTTCAAACAGCTGAACACGTTCGCGGTCGCCTTCGACGATCTTCGCGTGAACGCGAACCGTGTCGCCAGGCCGAAAGTCTGGGATATCGGTGCGCAGCTGGGACTTGGTGATTTCTTCAATTAATGGGTTCATCAGAACTGCTCCTTTGTCGACATTCTTAAGCATCCCGCCCAGCGGAACATCGTTGTTATGTGAGTTATCACAAGTTGTAATTCTAGCATAGTGGCCTAGCGGTGTAAAGAAAAAATGTTGACGAGCCTAGAGTTAAGGCCGTGGGCTGCGCCTGAGAGGCTCCGAGAAAAATGGCTGGCGACGCGAAGCTAGAGCAGTGGCCCCGCTTCGAGCCTCGCAAGCGAGTCTCTCATTCGAGGCAAATTGTAGGCGGTAAACCGCCAACAATTTTTTCACTGCTGAGCCATTTTTCTCTCCGCCCCTCAGCCTTGCCTACTCCAGCCAGTTTCAAACTCAACTTATCCGAACAATACTTAGTCTGGCTCGTCTGTATACTTGGTTCGCTCCTCGCGCTTTACCTCACGCAAGAGCTTTTGCGCCTTTTTGTCGAGGTCAGCGTGCTCCAGCAGGTCTGGCCGGCGCTGCAAGGTGCGGCGGAGGGATTCCTTCAGGCGCCAGTCATCGATTTTGCCGTGGTCGCCGTTTTGCAGGACGAACGGGACGTCCATGCCGCGGAAGCTTGGCGGACGCGTGTATTCTGGGTACTCCAAGAGGTTGTTCTCAAAACTGTCGGTCGGGGCGCTTTCCGCGTTGCCCAGCACCCCTGGCAGCAGCCGTGCAATGGCATCGATCATCACCATCGCCGGCAGTTCGCCGCCGGTCAGGATGAAGTCACCCAGGCTATACTCGTCGGTCACCAGACTGCGGATGCGCTCGTCGTAACCCTCGTAGTGGCCGCAGATGAAGACCAGGTGATCCTCCTTGGCGAGCTTTTTAGCCTCGCTTTGGTTGAACGTTTTACCTGCTGGATCGAGCAGGATGACCCGTTTGTTGCCCGGGTGAGCCGCGTTGATGTCATCCATCGCCTCAAAGATCGGCTCCGGCTTCAGCAGCATGCCCGCCCCGCCGCCGTACGGGGTATCGTCAACATGGTGGTGCTTGTCATGGGAGTACTGGCGAAAATCGGTCACCTTAAACTGCAGCAGGTCCTTTTCCAAGGCCTTGCCGATCATGCTTTGCGTCAGCGGCGCAAACATGTCCGGAAAAATGCTTAGCACATCAATCCGCATCGTCGATCAACCCCTCTGGCACGTCTACGTGAGCCACTTTGGCATCCAGATCGATGCGCAGCACCACGCTCTTCAGAAACGGCAGCAGGACGTCTGGCTTGCCCGGCCGCGGAATCACCCAAACGTCATTCGCGCCAGGGCTGAGGATCTCGCTGACCTGACCGAGCGTGGCGCCTGTTTGGTCGATCACGGTCAGCCCGATAATGTCGTGGTAGTAGTATTCGCCTTCAGAAAGATCTTGCACGTCCGCATCGGCCACGCCAAGGGCCAGCCCCTTAAAGCGCTCAACGTCATTGATGTCGTCGAACTCCTTGAGCTTCAGCAGGTACATCGCCTTTTGCTTGCGCGCGCCGGCCACCGTGACCGTCAGCGGCGTTTTGGCTTCAATGACCAGCTGGCTGCCAGGGGCGAAGCGCTGCTCCGGAAAATCGGTGACGGGCATGACCTTCAGCTCGCCCTTGATGCCATGCGTGTTAACGATTTTACCGACCGTGTATAACTCTGCCATAATTCCTCCTTATCAAAAAAGACCGGCATCCGCCGATCTTTTTACGCTTCTGAATGCGAGGCATCCAAAATGTTCAGCCGCACGCGCTTGTCGTACGGGGATTTGACCGCATAGACAATGGTGCGGATCGCCTGCGCGACCCGGCCGCCTTTGCCGATGACTCGACCAACATCGTCCGGGTCAACGCTCAAATCGAACGCCATGTACTCGGCAGTTTCGTGCCGCGTAATCTCAATGGCGTCTGGATGTGTGACTAATGGCGTCACGATTGCTTTGATCAGCGCTGTGATGTCCACTGATTAACGCCTACTTCTTGGTGAAACGAGCTTCGTGATACTTCTGCATGATGCCGTGCTTAGCAAGCAAGGTGCGCACTGTGTCGGAAGGCTGAGCGCCCTTCTGCAACCATGCCAAGATCTCGTCGTCGTCCAGCTTCAAATCAACTGGGTCTGAGAGTGGGTTGTAGTAGCCAACGGATTCGATAAACCGACCATCACGTGGGGACCGTGAGTCCGCGATGACAACGCGATAGAAAGGCTTAAGCTTGGAACCCATCCGCTTCAAACGAATTTTTACTGCCATTAAGTACACCTCCTGTAAATTTCTCAACTTCAAAATCATAGCAAAGAATACTTGACGTGTAAAGAGTTTTTTCTTTACATCCTCAAAATGGCCTTGAGAAAAGACTGCCGGGTCATTCTTGAGTCGACTAAGGGGGAGTTCCCAATGGCTGTTCTAAATCCCGGGGCTATGTTAAGCTGGGACAAAACCGCACCGGATAGGAGTCCTTCCATGTTATATCAACTCTGCGCCATCATCACCGCCATTAGTGCGGCAGTGAGCCTCGGCTTTGCCATCGCCGCTTATCGGCAAAGCAAAGCGAGTTACGCCGCAGACGGGCTCAACGCGCGCTACGCACTGGCGCGAAGCGGCGCCTTAGCCATTGCCACGCTGGGCCTGCTCATCTTCCGCAGTCCCGAATACCTGGCGGCCATTGCGGTGGCGATGACCTGCGTGCAACTCTTCGACGCCATGATCGGCCAGCACGTCAGCAAGTTCAAAACATACGGGCCCCTGATCGCCGGGCTGGCCAATGCGATCGTGCTCGCCCTTTACCTGATGCAGTAAAATCAAATCGCGCCATGGAGATCAATCCATGGCGCGATTTTGGTCTAATTAGGAGTGGAAGTGCTTGGTCTTCAGGCGCTTTTTTTTGTTTTTCTTTTGCTTGCGCACCATCTTGTTCATGGCCATCTTGCCTAGACGGCCCTGAATGCCATTGCCCATCATGCCTTCCATGCCGGAGAAGTTGCCTTTGTACATCTGATTCATCATCTTTTTGGCCTGGTTGAACTGCTTGATCATCTGGTTGACCTTGACGATCGGCACGCCGGAACCGGCGGCAATGCGCCGGCGCCGCGACGGGTTCAGCAGGTCAGGGTCTTCGCGTTCCTGCGGGGTCATGGAGTACACAATGGCCTTTTGGTGCGCGATGTCCTTAGGATCCACATGGAAGTTCTTCATGGCCGGGTTATTCGCCAGCCCCGGGATCATTTTCATAATCTCATCCATGGAACCCATATTGGTGACCTGGTCCATCTGGTCGATGAAGTCGTTGAAGTCAAACGTGTTTTCCTTGATCTTCTCGGCGACTTCTTGCGCCTGCTTCTCGTCGTAGTTCTTCTGCGCCTTGTCGATCAGGGTCATCATGTCGCCCATGCCCAGGATCCGGTTGGCCATCCGGGCCGGATAGAAGACATCGAGCGCATCCATCTTTTCGCCTTGACCGACAAACTTGATCGGTTTGCCAGTGACGGCCCGGATCGACAGCGCCGCCCCACCGCGGGTATCACCATCGAGTTTGGTCAGCACGACTCCGGTGATGTCGAGGCGCTCGTTAAAGCCCTTGGCAACGTCGGTGGCGGCCTGCCCAGTCATGGAATCCACGACCAAAAGGATCTCGTCGGGATGCGCCAGATCCTTGATGTTCGCCAGTTCGGTCATCAGCTGCTCGTCGATCTGCAGGCGGCCGGCAGTATCGATCAGCACGTAATCATTCTTTTGCAGCGCGGCCTGCGCGAGCCCTTGGCGAACGATTTCAACTGGATCGGTGTCCGTGCCCATGTCAAAGACCGGCACGCTGAGCTTCTCGCCGATGACCTTCAACTGGTCGATCGCAGCCGGGCGGTAGACGTCAGCCGCAATCAGCAGCGGCCGCGCCTTTTCGTTATCCATCAGGTACTTGGACAGCTTCCCGACCGTGGTGGTTTTCCCGGCCCCTTGCAGCCCGACCATCATGATGACCGTCGGAATGTGCGCGGACTTGTTCAGCGGCACGGCCGCCTCGCCCATTGTCTTAGTCAGCTCGTCGTTGACGATCTTGATGATCTGCTGAGCCGGCGTCAGGCTGTCGAGCACTTCGGCGCCCAGGGCCTTTTCGCGGACGTTCTTAACGAAGTCCTTGACGACGCCAAAATTGACGTCGGCTTCAAGCAGCGCCAAACGAATCTCGCGCATGGTGTCGCGCACGTCTTGCTCCGATACCTTACCTTTGCGCCGCAGGCCAGAAAGGGCCTTTTGCAGGCGTTCTGATAATCCTTCAAATGCCATAAATTTGCCTCCTACCGCGCAGCTTGGTCAGCGACACGGGCCAATAACTCATTCAGTTTCGAATCGCCGGGATACTTACTTTTCACATAGCGCACCAAGTCGCCAACGGCCTCGTTTTGCGCCTGAAAATTAGCCAGCAGGTGAAGCTTGCTTTCGTATTCCTCCAGGCTCGCCTCGGTGCGGCGAATGTTGTCGTACACGGCTTGGCGCGACACGTCGAACTCGGTCGCAATCTCGCCCAGCGAGTAATCGTCGCCGTAGTACAGCTCCAGGTACGAATGCTGCTTGTCGGTCAACAGCGCCCCGTAAAATTCAAACAGCGAATTCATGCGGTTATTCTTCTCAATTTCCATTAGTTGTCCCGCCTTTTCTTCCTTATAACAGAATACCGGTCAGCCGCGGCCGCGTCAATGCAGGCAGCCGCACTTGGCGATTCGGAACAAAAGGTCAAAATTCCGCTTCCATCGTGGTAAACTAGAGAGGTAATGAATTGGAGGGAATAATTATGGTTGCAACCATTCTGTACTGGGGCATCGTGGCCGCGTTCTGCGGCTGGTTCCTCTGGAACATTGTCTTTTCCGGCATTTATCTGCACAACCATGAAAACGGGAATCTGTGGTTCTTCGCGATTCTCAACGCGATCGGCGCGCTGCTCGGTGCCATCTTCCTGTGGGTGATGAGCAACACCGCCTGGCAGAAGTACTGGTTTGACAGCTCCGTTAAGATTGGGCCGTGGCTCGGCTACATCCTGATCGCCTATGTCGTCCTGATCGTCCTGCAGCTCATCTTGGGCCGCGAGAAGAAGGAAGCGGCTACCGCATAGTCTGCTGAACACAAAACCGCTGTGAAACTCACAGCGGTTTTTTTATGCTAATTTTCTTCCTTGATCAGGCCCTTGAACAACCCATACACGAACTTGTTTGGATCAAACACCTGCAAGTCGTCCATTTTTTCGCCCAGGCCAACCAGCTTGACTGGCACGTGGAGCGAGTTGCGAATCGCCAGCACGATGCCGCCCTTGCCAGAACCATCGAGCTTGGTCAGGACAATGCCGGAGATCTTGGTGGTCTGGTTGAACTCCTTGGCCTGGCTCAGCGCGTTCTGACCGGTGGTGGCATCAAGCACCAGCAGCACCTCTTGTGGCGCATCTGGCAGCTCACGCACGATCACCCGCTTGATCTTGTCGAGCTCCTTCATCAGGTTAACCTTGTTCTGCAGGCGGCCGGCGGTGTCGACCAGCAGCACGTCGAAGTTTTCGTCCTTGGCGCGCTTCACCGCATCGAACACCACCGCGGCGGGATCACCGCCGGGTTCTGTCGCCACGACCGGCACCTCGTCGCGCTTGCCCCATTCCTGCAGCTGCTGGATTGCTCCAGCCCGGAACGTGTCACCGGCCGCCAGCAGAACCTTTTTGCCATCCTGCTGCAGCTGGTGGGCGAGTTTGCCGATGGTCGTCGTTTTGCCGGCACCGTTGACGCCAACAAACAAGAAGACGGTCGGCCCGGATTCGGCGTAGTGCAGCGAGTTATCTTCGCCTTCGCCTGCCTCGCCGTAGATGTCGACGAGTTTTTGCACGATGACTTGGGAGACTTCATCTTTGCTCTTGGCGTTCTTGAGCTTGACCTCATCGCGCAGTTCATCAGTGAGTTTTTCGGCGGTTTCGAAGCCGACATCGGCGCCGATCAGCATTTCCTCGAGGTCATCGAAGAAGTCCTCATCGACCGTGCGAAAATTGGCAAACAGCGCGTTCAGCTTTTCGCCGAACGTGCTGCGGCTTTTCTCCAGCCCAGCGTCGTACTTTTCTTCTTCAGCGGTTTCCTGCTGGCCGCCGCCGAATGCTTTCTTCAGCGAATCGAATAATCCCATGACTGCCTCCTATTTTGAAACTGGCTCGGTATTTTCATCTTGAACCTGATCCAAGGACACGGCGACCATCTTGGACACACCGGATTCTTGCATCGTCACGCCATACAGCATGTTGGCCGCGAGCATGGTGCCGCGCCGGTGCGTGATGACAATGAACTGCGTGTCCGAACTATAATCGCGCAAGAAGTGGCCGAACCGATCGACGTTAACGTCGTCGAGGCTGGCCTCAACTTCATCCAAAATGGAAAATGGCACCGGCCGCACCTTCAGAATCGCGAACAACAGCACAATGGCCGTCAGCGCGCGCTCCCCACCAGACAGCAGGGACAGCCGCGTCAGCTTCTTGCCAGGCGGCTGCGCCGAGATCTCAATGCCGGTGTTAAGTAAGTCGTCTGGATCGGTCAGGGTCAGGTGCGCCTCGCCGCCGCCAAACATCTGCGGAAAAATGGTTTCAAAGGCGGCGTTGGTGGCCTCGTACATGTCTTTAAAGCGGCTTTTGACCTCTTCGTCCAGCTCACCCATCGTGGCTTCCAGCTGGGTTTTCGCGGCGATCAAGTCGTCCTGCTGCTTCGTCAGAAAGTCAAAGCGTTCCTTCACGTTTTCGTACTCCGTGATGGCATTCGGATTAACTGGTCCCAACTCGTCCAGCCCGCGCTTTAACAGCTTGAGCTGCGACTTCAGCTGCGGCAGTTCTGCCGCCTTGCTGGTTGTGGCCTTCAGGGCCGCTTCATAAGTGAGTTGGTAATCTTCCGACAATGTGGCCAGCCGATTATCCAGATTGACCTTGATGCGCGAAAGCGAGGCACTTTGCTGTTCGGCCTGTGCCATCGCCGTGTGCTGCTGGGTGTAGGTCGTCGTGATTTCGGCCGACACACTGCTGAGTTTGCCGCGATTGGCGGCTTTTTCCTTGGTCAGTTTGTCTTGCTCCTCGCGCAGCGCCTTGGTGCTGACTTTCAACTGCGCGATGGTCTGCGTGCGGGTCTGCTTGTCAGTCGCACTTTCCTCAGCCGCCTGCTGAATTTTGGCGATCCGTTCCTTCAGCTGAGCCAAGGATTGGGTACTGGTTTGCACTTGATCTTGCCACTGCGCCAGTTGGGTCTTGGTGGTTTCGGCCGTGCTTTTAAGCACCGCCAGTTGCGTCTGCAAGTCGTTGACTTTTGCTTGGATCTCAGCCGCACTGGCCTCGGCCTGGCTTTGCTGCGCCTTGGTGCGGTCGATTTGATCTTGCGTCTCGGTCAACGCCTTGCCCACTGCTTCCGCCTGACCGGTCAACGTCTCGATCTTTTGATCATAATCGTCTGCGGTCCCGGTTGCCAACTTAGCGGCTTGGCGCTGCCGGTCAAGCTGGGTCAAACTAGCCTGCTGGGCATCCAGCTGGGCTTTTTGGGCGGAAAGATCCGCCAGCGCCTGATTGACCGCGCGGTCGGCTTCCGTGGCTGCAGTCTGGGCTGTCGTCAGCTTGGCTTGCAGGCCATTCACTAAGTCGGTTTGCTTGGCCAAAGCATCTTTCATCTGCCGCAGCTGCGCGTGCAACTGCGTGACCTCCTGGGTGCGCGCCAGCGGCGATACGCCTTGCTTGCGCGTCTGGCCACCGGTCAAGGCGCCGCCGGGAGTCAGAATATCACCGTCAAGCGTCACAATGCGGTAGCGATGATGCGTCAAATTAGCCAGTTTGATCCCGGCGTCCAAGGTCTCGGCGACAATCAGGCTGCCGAGCAGGTTTGCCATGACCGGCGCCACTTCGGGCCGGAAACGCACCAGCTCGACACCGATGCCGATAAACCCAGGCTGGCCGGCCAGTTCGGTGGCAACACTCGCCGGCAGGTTCCGCGGCCGGATCACAGCGGTCGGCAAAAAGGTCGCCCGCCCGGCGCGCGTCTGCTTCAGGTACGTGATGGCCTGCTTGGCAGCCTGCTCAGTGGTCGTCACGATCGCCTGCAAGCTGCCACCCAATGCGACATCAAAGGCCTGCTGGTACTTGCTTGGCACTGCCAGCAGCTCGGCCACAGCGCCGATGACGCCTTCGAGCTGCGCCTTGTTTTTCAGCACGGCGCGCACGCCGGAATAGAATCCGGCGTAATCATCTTTCAGCTCCTGCAGGGTCTCATAACGCGAGTTGGCGCGTTGGTACAGGGTGGTCGCCTGGTTGAGGCGGTCTTGGGCGTCCGCAAACGCCTGCTGAACGGTTTCCGCTTGTTCATGCGCGGCGGCCGCTTTAGTGCGCGCATCTTCGCTGGCCGCGGTCAGTTTGGCCACTTGCCCGATCAGCTGATCGACGGTCTCCTGCTGAGCCTGCTGGCGCTTGTTAAGCTCGGAAAGCCGCGCCCGGTCGGCGGCGCTTTGGTTCTGCGCCACCTGCTGATCCTTTTGCGCGGCCGCCAGGGCATTCTTCGTATCCGCCTGCTGCCGCAGAAGGTCAATGTACTTTGCCTGGGCTTCATCGAGCTGCTTGGCCAGTGCTTCAGGGGACTGTGCGCCGGCGCGGGCAGCCGTCAACTTTTCGGCTAACTGCTTGCGCTGCGCCGCTTGTTCGGTCTGAGTTCGCGTCAGATTTGCCACGCGCTGTTTCGCGTCGGCCAGGTCAGTTTGCGCCTGCGCCAACTGCGCCTGCAGATCCTTCAGCGTCTCCTGCGCGTTATTAGCGCGCTCTGACGACACGTTGACCTCCCCGGTGAGACTTTCCAGCTTCATCGATTGAGACAGCAGCGAATCGTTCAGCTTGGTCAGCTTGGCGTCCAGCTCCTGATCAGTCGCCGTCAGGGTTTCCGACTGGCCCTCGAGGTGCTTGGCCTTGGCGGTCAGCGCGGCCACGGTCTCCTTGGTAACCTTAGCTTCCCCTTGCGTCTTGGTCTGCTCATCAGCCAGCTGCTGGATCTCTAGTGCCAGGATTTCTTTATGAATACGCTGGTAGTCTTTCGTCTGGCGTTCGTAGTCGCGGGCCAGTGAGGCCTGCTCGGCCAAAGGCGTGACTTGCTTGTGCAACTCGGACACGATGTCGTTGATGCGATCCAGATTGTCCTGCGTTTCCTTGAGCTCCGCCTGGGCCTTGGTTTTTTGCTGTTTGTACTTCAAAACGCCGGCGGCTTCTTCAAGAATGCCGCGCCGGTCCTCTGGTTTGGAATTAAAAATGGCCTCGACGCGGCCCTGAGAAATGAACGAGAAACTCTCCTTGCCCAGACCCGAATCCATGAATAGGTCAACGATGTCCTTGAGCCGGACATTTTGATTGTTGATCAGAAAATCCGATTCGCCATCACGAAAAAGCCGCCGGGTCACTGTGACCGCGGCCGGCTGCTTCGGCAAATAGCCGTCTGAATTATCGAACGTCATCGTCACTTCGGCGCGGTTGAGCGGCGGCCGGGTGGCGGTGCCGGCAAAAATCACGTCGCCCATTTTCTCGCCGCGCAAAGACTTCGCACTTTGTTCGCCGAGTGCCCAGCGAATGGCCTCGGTGATGTTGCTTTTACCGGAGCCGTTTGGGCCAACGATGCCGGTCAACCCGGACACAAAATCGATCTCGGTTTTATCCGCGAACGATTTGAAGCCGTTGATTGTCAGATGTCTTAACTGCATGCACTTTCACTCACTTTGCGCGAAGCTTGGTCAACGCATCGTCGGCCGCGGCCTGCTCCGCCGCTTTTTTATTCTTACCCACACCAGAACCGAGCACGGTGCCGTCAACCGCAACGTCCACTTGGAACTGCCGCGCGTGCGCCGGGCCGGTTTCCGCCAGCAAGTGGTATTCGATGTCGACTTCCCCATCCTGCTGGACATACTCCTGCAGCGCGGTTTTGTGATCCATGTCGGCTGAGAACTCGCCGGCGTCAATTTTAGGAAAAATGATCTGTTTGGCAAACTTAATGTTGGCTTCACGGCCCTGGTCCAGGTACAAGGCGCCGTTAAAGGCTTCAAACAGGTCTTCCAGCAAGGTCAACCGCTTGCGGGCCCCGGCGCGCTCCTCGCCCTTGCCCAGCTTAATGTAGCGGTCAAAGTGCGCTTCTTTGGAAAAGCCTGAAAACGCGCGCGTGCGGACTGCCGCCGAACGCATCCGCGTCAGGTCGCCTTCCGGCAGGTCTGGAAACTTCCGGTACAAGTAATCTGAGACCGTCAGCTCAAGCACGGCATCCCCGAGAAATTCGAGCCGCTCGTTGTCCTTGAGGCCGAGCTCCTTATGCTCGTTGACGTAGGACGAATGCGTAAACGCTTCGTCGAGCAGGCTCAAGTCTTTGAACTCGATTTCGTACCGCTGGCGTAACTCACTGACGAACTCAGATGCGACCATTGTTGACCTCCTGTAATTTGGCTAAACATACTCTAATCCATTATACAGAACGACTGGGTCTAACACCAGCCGCCCAATGACGCGGATGAGCTTAAAAGACACGCCTGCTGTGTGCAAGCGTGCCGTTTAAGCTAAATTACTGACGCACCAGGGACCGCGTCGCCTCAACAATGCGCTTGGCGACCGTCGGGTTGTCCATGGTGTAAAGGTGGATGCCATCGACCCCGTGCACCATCAGGTCAACGATTTGATCGATGGCGTAGGCAATGCCGGCGTCACGCATGGCTTCGGGGCGCCCCTCGTAGTGTTTCATCATGCTGAGAAACTTTTCCGGCAAGCTGACCCCGCAGGTCAAGGCCATCGTGTCGATCTGGTGCTGACTGAGCACTGGCATAATCCCGGCCTCGATGGGCACTTGGATGCCCGCGGCCCGCGCCCGCGCCACAAAGTCGTAAAAGACGTGGTTATCGAAGAACAGCTGCGAGATCAGCTGTGAGGCCCCAGCGTCCACTTTTTCCTTCAGGTGGCGCAGATCGGCCTCGGGGCTGGTCGCCTCGGGATGTGTCTCGGGGTAACAGGCCGCGACGACGTTAAAGTCGCCGTACTCGTGAATGTGCGTGATCAGGTCACTGGCGTGCGGAAAATCGTTGGCGACCCGGCCGCCATCAGGAATATCGCCGCGCAAGGCCAAAATATTTTCAATGCCAGCCGCCTTGAAGTCATCCAGCAGGCTGTCAACCTCGGCCGTCGTCAGCTGCACCGCAGGCAGATGCGCAACCGCCGGCAGGCCGTACTGTTGCTGGATCCGGTCAGCCAGTTCCAGCGTCACGCGGCGCTGATCTTTGGCCCCGGTGTGAAGCGTCACCGAAACAAAATCCGGGTTCAGCTCGGAAACGGCACTGATGGTGTCATCAATGCGGCGGTAGTCATCATCAGTGTTCCGGCGGCGCGGCGGAAACAGCTCGAAGGACAAGACCTGATGATCATTAAACAGTCGGTTGACTTTCATGCGCGAGCTCCTCTCGTACCTGTTTGGTCGCCTCGACCATGTTGCGCAGGCTCGCGACCGTTTCGGGCTCCTCGCGGGTCTTCAAACCACAGTCAGGATTGATCCAGACGTTCTCCTTAGGAATGCGCCGGAGAATCTCGTGAATGATCTTGACGATTTCGTCCTTGGACGGCACGCGCGGCGAGTGAATGTCGTAAACGCCAGGGCCGACGTGGGTCTCAAAGTGGACGTCGTGCAACACATCCAGCAGCGTCATATCGGCACGGGCGGCTTCAAAGCTGATCACATCCGCATCCAGCGCGTCAATGGCCTCGATGATGTCGCCAAATTCGGAGTAGCACATGTGGGTGTGAATCTGCGTCCCTGGCTGCACCTTCGCGCCGACCAGCCGGAATGCCGGCACGGCCCAGTCGAGGTACTTACTGTTCCAGTCCTTTTTGCGCAGCGGCAGGTTTTCCCGCAAGGCCGGCTCATCGATTTGGATGATCTTGATGCCATGTTTTTCCAGATCCAGCACTTCGCCTTGAAGCGCCAGTGCGATTTGCTCCGTGGAAACCTTAGGCGAGACATCCTCGCGCGGGAACGACCAGTTGAGAATCGTCACCGGCCCGGTCAGCATCCCCTTCACCGGCTTGTCCGTCTGGCTCTGGGCGTACACGGACTCCGCCACGGTAATCGGATGCGTGCGCACCACGTCGCCCCAAATGATCGGCGGCTTGACCCCGCGGGTGCCGTAAGACTGCACCCACCCGTTTTCGGTGAAGCGGAAGCCCTTGAGGTTATCGCCAAAGTATTCGACCATGTCATTGCGTTCAAATTCGCCGTGAACCAGCACGTCCAGTCCGAGGTCCTCTTGAATCTTCAGCCAGCGCCGTTCTTCCTTGTGGTTGAAGGCGGTGTATTCTTCTTCCGTGATGTTGCCCTTGCGGAACTCGGCGCGATTCTTGCGCACCGCCGCCGTCTGCGGAAATGACCCAATCGTCGTGGTCGGCAAAATCGGTAGGTTGAACTCCTTGGCCTGAATCGCCAGGCGCTCCTTGCGTGCCGGCAGCCGTTTGTAATCCTCAGGCTTCAAGGCCGCAATTTTGGCGTTGATGGCCGGGTCTTCATCGTAGCGCGGCGTAGCAAACAGGTGGCGGTTCGTCAGCACCGCCGGCGTGTCGCGCTTGGCCTTCCGCGCCTCGTCCAGCTCGCGCAGCTCGGTCAGCTTTTCTTCAGCAAACGCCAGGTAGCGTAGTTCCGCCGGGTCGATTTTCGTCTCGTTCTTGGTGGTGTACGGCACGTGCAGCAGCGACGTCGAGGTCGACAGCACGATCTGGTCGGCCACCTCGTCCAGCTGAGACAGCAACGTCAGCGTCTTATCGTAGTTGGTGCGCCAGATGTTTTTGCCGTTGATCACCCCGGCAAACAGCACCTTGTCCTTCGGGAACCCTTGCGTCGTCAGCAGGTCCAAGTTGACCTTCCCTTCGATGAAGTCCAGGCCCAACCCATCAAAGGCCAGGCTGGTCAGATTCTGGTAGGAATCGGTGACGTCGCCAAAGTACGTCTGCAGCAGGATCTTCGCCGACCCTTTTTGCGCCAGAATTGCCGTGTAAAGCTGCTTGAACAGGGCTCGGTCCGCGTCCGTTTGGTCAAACACCAGCGCCGGCTCATCCAGCTGGATCCACTCGGCCCCTTCGCCGACCAGCCGGCTGATGATTTCGGCGTACGCCGCCGCCAGCGCGTCCACAAAGTCCGCTGGCTGTTTGCCATCGAGAAAGCGGCTCAGGTGCAGCAGCGTGTACGGCCCCACGAGCGTTGGTCGCGCGTTGATGCCTTGCTCCTTGGCTTCCTTGAATTGAGCAAACAGCTGCCAGTCGCGCACCTTGATCTGGGTGTCCCGGTCAAATTCAGGCACCAGGTAATGGTAGTTCGTGTTGAACCACTTCTTCATGGACAGCGCCTTGACGTCGCCCGCTGCGCCTTGGTAGCCGCGGGCCAGCGCAAAGTACTCGTCCAAGGGCGCCAGCTTCAGGTCCTGGTAACGCTTTGGCACGATGTTCAGCAGAAAGGCCGTGTCCAGCGTGGTGTCGAAGAATGAAAAGTCACCGGTCGGCACTTGGTCGATCCCCGCCTGCTTGATGGTTGCCCAGTTGGCCTGACGCAGCTTTTTCGCCGTGTCCTGCAGCTCCTCGGCGGAGATGCGCTGCTTGAAATAGTGCTGGGTCGCAAACTTGAGCTCACGGTGGGCCCCGATGCGCGGATAACCAATAATTGTTGTTGTCATGATTTTGCTCCTTTTTGCGATAAAAAAAGCCGCCCCCACACTCCTAGAGAGTGCAAGGGCAGCTTGGCTGCGTTACCACCTTGTATACACGACTGACTCACGCCAGCCGCCTCGATCAGTCCGACCTTGCGGTGAGACTCGGCGCTGTAATGGGCGCACCCAGACCAACTTTGCTTTTGCTCAGCCGGCCGCGGCAGCAAAGACCATCTTCGCCGAGTTGCCTGCACCGCTTCTCATCCCCTGCGGCTTTCTGTCCCAGACTCGTCGGTTACTCATCTTTTAATCGCGTTTTAATGTTGTGAAAATTCTAACCCTGAATGCAAGACCCTGTCAACAATAAACCCAGCGAAAATTAAAAAACCATGAACTTCGGCACTAAAAAACCACCTGGTGAGCGCGGGCCTGCCAGGTGGTCATCGGTTGCTTACTTATTTTGGTGATCGAGTACGTACTGCACCGCATCCCCGACGGTTTGAATGTTTTCGGCATCCTCGTCTGGGATCTCGGCCCCAAAGGTATCCTCGAGCTCAAGCACAAACTCAACGGAATCAATTGAGTCGGCATCGAGGTCGGTCTTAAAATTCAACTCTTTGGTGACCTTGGCCGCCGGGACCTGGAAGTGGTCCTCGATCAGCCCGGCGATTTTATCAAATACTTCCTGCTCTGACATAGTGCGCCTCCTTGATTTTCACGCAATTTAGCATACCTGATTTGGGGTGCTTTGTCACGCCTTGGTCGCTGGATGGGCCTGGAAGTAATCGACCACTTTCTGGACCGTGCCGGTTTCCACCATTTGCTTGACCTGCTTGACCGTGTAGTAAACCGCCTTGGCATCCGCACCGCCGTGCGCCTTGACCACCGGGGCCTTGAGCCCCAGCAAGACAGCCCCACCGTAACTGGACACGTCAAACGTGCTGGCCACGGACTGAATGCCATCCTTCAGCAGCAGCCCGCCGAGCTTCGCCTTCACGCCGTTATCCATGATGGCGTGCTTGACCAGCCCCAAAATGGTGCGCGCAGAGCCCTCGATGGTCTTGAGCACCGCGTTGCCGGTGAAGCCGTCAGTCACCACGACGTCTGCCGTGTGCTTGAGAATCGAGTCAGATTCGACGTTGCCGACAAAATTGATCCCATCCAGCGCACTGAGCAGCTTGTAAGTCTCCTGATGCAGCTCATTGCCTTTATTGGCTTCGGTGCCGTTGTTCAGCAGGCCGACCTTGGGATTTTTCAGCCCGCGCAGATCCCGCGCGTAAAAGTCGCCCATAACCGCGTACTGAACCAGTTGTGACGCCCGGTTCTCGGCATTGGCGCCGACGTCAAGCATCACAAAACCCGCGCCGTCCGTGGTCGGCAAAGTCGGCATCAGGCCAGGCCGGTCGATGCCCTTGATGCGGCCCACAATGAACAGGCCGGCAGCGAGCAGCGCCCCAGTTGAGCCCAGCGAGATCATCGCGTCGGCCTCACCGCTTTTGACGGCCTGGGCAGCCAGGACCATGGAGGCCTGCTTCTTGCTGCGAATCGCGCGCACCGGCTCATCGTCGGAGTTGACCTTCTCAGTGGTGTGAATAATCGTCACGTGAGAATCGTTTTTCAGCAGGGGCCGAATCTTGTTCTCGTCCCCGTAAAGCAGAAAGTCGACGTCTTGAAGCTCGTCGCGGGCCTGTTCAACCCCTTGAATCACAACCTCAGGGGCGTGATCGCCGCCCATCGCATCGATAGCAATTTTCATCGTTTTAATCTCCTCTTCACACTGTTCTTAATCCAAGCTGCCGACTGCCTGCTGGCGCCGTGCCAGATACGCGCGCAGCGGGGCAAACTCGGGCGCCGAAAGCGTCGGGTCCGCCTTGAACAGGCCCACCGCCGTTTGCTGCGCCGCATTCAAGGTCGCGTAGTCCGCAACCGGGTCGGCGATCTTGAATTCCGGCAGCCCACTTTGCGCCTCACCGAAAATATCACCCGACCCGCGCAGTTCCAAGTCCTTTTCAGCGATCTTAAAGCCGTCAGTGGTTTCCGTCATGACGGTCATGCGTTCAACGCCAGCGTCATTTTTCGGGTCTGCCACCAAAATACAGTACGCGGCAGACTTGCCTCGCCCGACTCGGCCCCGCAGCTGATGCAGCTGGGCCAGCCCGAACCGGTCGGCATCAAAAATCATCATTACCGTCGCGTTCGGCACATCGACCCCGACTTCAACGACCGTGGTCGACACCAGCACCTGAATCTCATTTTGACTGAAGCGGCGCATAATGTCATCTTTTTCGTCGTTTTTCATCTGACCATGGAGCAGTGCAACCTGGTACTTGGCCCCAAAGGCCTTGTTCAGATCCTCGTAGAGCTGCTCGGCGTTTTGCAGATCGATTTTCTCCGATTCGGCGATCAGCGGCGTGATGGCAAACACCTGGTGACCAGCGGCAAGTTCCGTGCTGATTCGCGAAAGCGCCTCGCGCAGCTGATTCTTGCGGACCCAGGTGGTCGTGATCGGCTGGCGGCCTGCCGGCAGCTCGTCGATTGTGGACACGTCCATTTCACCGTACGCCGTAATGGCCAGCGTCCGGGGAATCGGCGTGGCCGTCATCGCCAGCAGATCCGGCTTCAGGCCCTTTTCTTGGAGAATTTTGCGCTGGTTGACCCCAAAGCGGTGCTGTTCGTCGATGATGACCAGCCCGAGGTTCGCGAAGTCGACATCCTTTTGAATCAGCGCGTGCGTGCCAATGACAATGTCGGACGCCCCACTGGCCAGATCGGCCTTGATGGTTTTGCGCGCCGCCACGGTTGTCGCGCCGGTCAGCAGCGAGATCTTGACGGGAAAATCGGCGAACAGCTTCGTCAGCTTGGCGTAATGCTGCTCGGCCAGCACTTCGGTCGGCACCATTAGCGCCGCCTGGTAGCGCGCCGTGACCGCGGCGTACATGACGATGGCCGCCACGATGGTTTTCCCTGACCCAACGTCGCCTTGCAGCAGGCGGTTCATGTGGTGCGGCGAACGCATGTCAGCACAGATCTCGTTGACCACCCGCTTCTGGGCAGTGGTGAGCTCAAACGGCAGCGTCTTGATCAGCCCCCGCAGTGCCTGGTTGTCGTAAGGAATCGCCAGCCCGTTGGCCTCACCTTGGTTATCCTCGCGCAGCGCTTGAATCTGGGTTTCGAACAGGAAAAATTCGCGGAACACGGCACTGCGCCTGGCGGCCTTGGCCTCAAGCGGTGTATCGGGAAAATGCATGCCGTGGACGATTTCGCGGTCCGACATCAGCTTGAACTTGGCCCGCACCGCGCTGGGCACGACGTCTTGAATGTTGTCGGCATCGCGCGCCCAGGCGTCTTTGACCAGCTGGACCAGCGTGCTTTGACGAATGTTCTTGTTGACCGGATAGATGCCGGCCAGCGATGGCGCGTCCTGCGTTTGCGTAGCCAGCACCTTCATCCCGGTCATCGTGTGGCGCTTGGCGTCCCACTTGCCGTAGATGGCCGCCTCGCTGCCCTGCTCAAACTTGTCCTTGAGCCACGGCTGGTTGAAGAAGGTGACCATCACCACGCTGCGGTCGACCTGCAAGCGCACGTTCACCCGGTTCTTGTGCGCCCCAAACCGGGCCACCACCGCCGGCGCCACGACGACGCCCTTGATGGTCAGCTTTTCTTGGTCCGCCGCCTCAGCCAAATCTTTGACCTGGAGATCATCGTAACGGAAGGGAAAATAAAACAGCACATCACCGACTGTTTCCAGGCCTAAGCTGGCCAGTGCTGCTTGACGCTTGGGGCCAACGCCGGGCAGGACGGTGACTGGATCGGTTAGTGACATGGGGTTCCCTCCTTTCTGAACAGGCGACGGAATCGGGCTGCGGCTTGGCGTAATCGGGCACGGGTTCGCAACGGGGGAGCATCTAGCTACGCTCAAGGCCTCGCCAGCAAAAGACGCTGGCAATGCCTTGAGCTAGGCTAGCTGTCCCCCTAAGTGCGCGAACCCTTTGCACCTTGAACAAAAACAGACCGGACGTGGTCTCCGGTCTGCATCAAACTACTCAACTGAAACCAAATATGGATAAACGGGTTGGTCGCCTTCGTGGATTTCGACTTCCAGGTCCTCGTGCGCCTCTGTGATGGCTTTGGAAATGGCGTCGGCCTCTTCCCCGCTGCCGTCCTCA
Organism: Lacticaseibacillus sp. 53-4; assembly: GCF_016861805.1. Classification (NCBI taxonomy): domain Bacteria; kingdom Bacillati; phylum Bacillota; class Bacilli; order Lactobacillales; family Lactobacillaceae; genus Lacticaseibacillus; species Lacticaseibacillus sp. 53-4. The sequence goes on along the minus strand of NZ_BOLT01000013.1, from coordinate 9,996 downwards.
CCGATGATCAGCGTGATGATTTCGGAATCTTCGTCCAGCATGGCTTCAATCATGTCGATAGCCGCCTGCTGGCGATTCTTTTCGGACACCTTGATCTTGTTATCAATGATGCCCATCCAGTCATCCTTTTTAATTTCGAGGCCGTCAATCACCGTGTCGCGAATCGACTGGGTCACCGAGCCGGAAACCACATTTGCGAGCTCTTCGGTCATCTGCTCCTGGTTTTCTGCCAGCGGCGCGTCCGGGTTGAACCCGAGCATCGCGGTCATCCCCTGGTTGATCGTCTTGGATTTGACGATTGCCACGTTGACCTCCGCCGCCTTGGCCGCCTCATCAGCTGCCATGAAAATATTAGAGTTATCCGGCAGCACGATCACGTTCTTGGCGTGGGCCTTGGTGATCGCGTCCAAAATGTCGTTGGTGCTTGGATTCATCGTCTGCCCGCCGCTCAGCACGGTGGTGACGCCCAGACTCTTGAACAAGTCGCCGAGCCCAGAGCCGGCCGCGATGGCGACGACGCCGATTTCTGCCAGCGGCTGCGGCTTGTCGTCCTGCTGAATCGCTTCTTCGCGCTCAATGATTGACTCGTGCTGAAGCCGCATGTTGTCGACCTTGATCTTCGCCAACGTCCCGTATTGCTGGCCGTAACGGAAAACGGTCCCCGGGTGCTCCGTGTGCACGTGCACCTTGACCACTTCGTCATCGGCCACGACCAGGGTGGAGTCCCCCAGCGTGTTCAGGTAATTGCGGAAGGCTTCATAGTCAAACGACTTCGGGTTATCCCCCTTGCCAAGTTCGACCATCATTTCCGTGCAGTAGCCATAGACGATGTCATCCGGATTGAGCTGGGTTTGGGCGCCTTGGTGGTGCGTGGCGTTGACCATTTCGTCCATCTCTTCTTCGTCCGGCACATAGGCGTCGTCGGCCGCTTCGCCGGAGAGCCCTTCGCTGAAGCCTTCATATAAGAAGACCAGCCCTTGGCCACCGGAATCAACGACGCCGACTTCCTTCAGCACTGCCAGCAGCTCCGGCGTTTTTGCCAGCGCGCGCTTGGCCGCCTTGGTGACAGCCGCCATCACGACGACTGCATCATCAGTTGACGCCGCAGACTTGAGGCCGGCCTTGGCCGCCTCACGCGCAACGGTCAGAATCGTCCCTTCGACCGGCTTCATGACGGCTTTGTACGCCGTTTCGACCCCGGCGGCAAAAGCATCCGCCAGGTCCTGCGCTGACAGCGTCGACTTTTTCTCGACGTTCTTGGCAAACCCGCGGAACAGTTGCGAAGAAATGACGCCTGAGTTGCCCCGTGCCCCCATGAGCAACCCTTTGCCCAGATGCTGCGCCAACTCGCCAACGCTTTGACTATCGCTTTCCAGCACGGCCTTCGCACCGCTTTGGAAGGTCAGCGTCATGTTGGTCCCCGTGTCGCCATCCGGCACCGGGAACACGTTCAGTGAGTTGACGAATTCTGCGTTTTGTTTAATGCGATGTGCAGCGACGCGGATCATGTCCTGGAACTTCGCTGCTGTAATTTCTGTGACTTCCACCTGTTCAGTCCTCCTCGCGCCGCTGCTAGTCGTTAGCCAACACCCGTACGCCCTGCACGATGACCGTCACTTCATTAGTGGTGACCCCGAGCATGGTTTCCAGGTTATACTTGACCTTCTCCTGGACGTTGCGGCAGACCTCCGAGATCTTGGTGCCGTAACCGACGATGATGTTGACTTCAATCGTGACGCCGTTGTCCGCCTGGCGAACGACGACCCCGCGGGCGTAGTTTTCCCGGTTTAAAATATCATTCAAATTATCGCGGATCTGGTTGCGCGAAGCCATGCCGACGATGCCATAAATATCAGTGGCTGCACCGCCGACGACCGTTGCGATGACATTGTTCGAAATATCGATGGTGCCATACTTGGTCTTGATTTTTACCGCCATGCGATAACCTCCTATTTGACTAGGTATTTCCCAAATAGTTTAGCATAGCAACCCATTATTTGAAAGGAAGGCGGCAGCTGTCAAGTAATTTTCCTTGCTAGCCCTTGTATTCGGCCCGGCCGTATGATAAATTAGTTGAGTGAAAAAAATCGCAACATGCGATTGCAAAGGAGGTCCCTCGTTATGGCAAAAGACGTCATTACCGGCCGTCACACGACTTTTGGCAACAAGCGTTCACACGCTTTGAACTCAAGCCGTCGTGCCTGGAAGGCCAATCTTCAGAAGGTCCGCATCTTGATCGATGGCAAGCCGAAGCGCGTTTGGGTTTCAGCTCGTGCCCTCAAGTCAGGTAAAGTGACCCGGGTTTAATCCCAATTAAAAATCGCGTCCATGTGGCGCTTTTTTTGTCCGCTCAGCCCTGCTCGTGTCATGCGAGTGGGGCTTTTGCGTCGCCAAAAAAAGCATGCCAGGTGACTGGACATGCTAAAATAACGGCTCAACTCATGATTCGAAGTGAGCTAAATTGCTTTTTCCTCTCGGGCGTCTAGCTGACGGGCCTGAGGATCAGGCGCGGCCGCCATTAGCCCATGCGCTTCTTGTGGGCGTCACCACGGCGCATCTTGGCCGCCGTTTTGGGATTGGCCAGAATGTTCTTCCGCGACTGTTCGCGGCGCAAGCATCCACAACTGCGCACGCCGCCGTGCCGCAGCCGATATGAATCCACGACCGTCTGGTTGCCGCAGTCACACTGGCACAGCCAGTGCAGATTACCATTTGAACTATGCCCGGCTCGCTCAAGCACGACTAGCCGGCCATAACGTTCTCCAGTAATGTCTAATGGCGCACTCATCATGGGGCCCCTTCCTTGGATCATTAATCATCATCAGTTTACAGTCAAAATGCCGAATATAGTTCAAAACGGGCATAACTGACCTAATTAATTGATCAATGATTGGCGGTCAAATGCGGCGCAGACGAAAAAAGGCACGCAAAGAACACCATTCTATTCGAAATGGTGTCCCCTGCCACCGTGGTTGCCCCGGTGGCTTTTTATTGCAGGGTTGCCCCTGCCTGCTATCCCCGTTGCGTTGCCGCTTCGAGTCTCTTTATTAAGTTAGGAAAGTGATAGCAGCATCCTGCCATGCGTCCTGAAAGGACCCCCTATATTCGAATAGGGTCTTCATAGCCAACCAGCTGGCGGCTCAGCATGCCGGGTCAACCCTGGTACGGTCGGATCGCCCGGTAGTCGGCGAGTAGTGCTGATGGGGTTGTTCCTTCCCTACCCACTCGTCATCCATAGTTAGTATTGCACGCAATGAAACCGCTGTCAACTATTTTTCTCGCTAATATTTTACAATATTTTTGCGGCCCGCCTCACAGCAAAAAACATGCCCACCGAAGCGGACATGTCAGAGAGTTGAAAGCACTTGAGGGCCATGAAATTCTTTCGGTTAGGCGCGCTTGCGGCCAATCCCGCTCAGGCCCAACAGTGCCCCTAGTGTCGCGAAGACGCCCAGCCCAGCAGCGGCCACGTTTGACGCTTCGCCAGTGTGCGGTAAAACCCGCTGGCTTGCGGTCTTCTTGCCTGGTTGGCGAGACTGTTGACCTGGCTTTGGTGCAGGGGTCGGCCGCGGCGTGGTGATGTCCGCAGCTGGCATGATCAGCGCGGCCGGAAAATCAGGCTCCTCTGCCCCGTCCTCGCCGTTCTTTTCCGCTTCTGAACGGGCCTTCTCAGAGGCTAAGGTCGACAGGTTCGGCAGGTTTTCCATCTTGTTCAGATTGCTGTTGACCGCCGGTTCCATCGCGTTAGAGGCTTCTGTCGACTTGTTCGGGGTCTCGGCAATCGTGTCAATGTGATTCAGCTTGCTTTGGTGCATCAGTTGGCCGGCCTTGAACCCGGCTTTAATTGCTTCGATGTAGTCCGCGCTTTTTCCATCCGTAAAATGGGCTGGCAGCGAGGCTGCGCCGGTCTTGCCGATCTGCAGCCCTCTGTTGTAGGCATCAAGGTCCTCCTCGGTTTTGCCGGTCGGGTTGGTCGGATTCTGATTATTGACATCATTGTTGGCCTTGGCTGCGGCGTCATCTGAAGCCTGAGTCGACATGTTTGGTGTCTCGGCAATCGTGTCAATGTGGTTCAGCTTGCTTTGGTGCATCAGCTGGCCGGCCTTAAACCCGGCAGTGATTGCTTCAATGTAGTCGGCACGCTGACCATCGGTAAAGTGAGCCGGCAAAGAAGCCGCGCCAGTCTTGCCGATCTGCATCCCCTTGGCGTAAGCGTCAAGATCTTCACTGACCTTACCTGTTGGATCGGTCGGATTCTGATTATTGACATCGTTGTTGGCCTTGGCTGCGGCGTCATCTGAGGCCTGAGTCGACTTGTTCGGCGTCTCGGCAATCGTGTCAATGTGGTTCAGCTTGTGTTGGTGCATCAGCTGGCCGGCCTTGAACCCGGCCGTGATGGCCTCAATGTAGTCGGCGCGTTGACCATTCGTAAAGTGGGCCGGGAGCGAGATCGCACCAGTCCTTCCAATCTGCATACCCTTGGCGTAAGCGTCAAGGTCGGCTTGGACCTTACCTGTCTGGTTCGGCGCCGCAAGCGTATTTGCCGCAGAGGCTTGCGCAAGCGTCGCAGCCGAGACAGTTGTGCTCCCAATCGCAGAGACGCTGAACAAGCCAGCTGCAACGACCCCAGCGGCGAACCAGGCCTTATTGGAACGAGCGGCTTTCAGCGTGTTGGAACGATTTTTCATCAAAATTCCCCCTATAAAGTGATAACTCGTCGGTACAAGTCGCGTCATACTTCTGTTGACAGGCATATACGACAGTCTTTATTTTGCATCACCTGTCCCAATGAGTATATCGGGGAGAAATGATGATTGAAACCATGAAAAAGTAAGTATAAAAATGCGGCCGGTCACTCAGGATAATCAATTCTCCATCTGAATGAGAAATTCCTGGCCGCAATCAATAAATTATGCGAATAACGTTGTCCTCACGTCCCATTAAGCATGCAATCCCCGCTCAGCCTATAAATTCACTGATACCAGCAAAAACTCCCCAGCCCCCAAGCTTTATTTCGCCTGCTTGAGTTCCGGAGAGTAAATTATTTTTCTCTTATCAGCTAATCACACGAATCTAATTTTTGGCCTATCAGCCTAATGCCGTGGCTTGCGCGGCGCAACGTGATAGCTGGCTTCCGCGGCCCGCCGCGCGGCAACCGCGTCGCCGAAGGTCGCAAAGGCCTTGTTCAAAACCAGCTTTCCGCCCACCATCAACCGGGCGAACCAGCGGTTGGCGACCGCATCCCAGCTGACACCGGTCACCCCGGAGACGTTGCGGGAATTCATGCGGATCGGTTTCTCTGGGTCGTAAGGCGTCGGTGACCCAAACTTCATCCTGAATAAGGTCTTCAGATTGGTCAAGATATTCTCCCGGGAACGCTCTCGCCGCAGACACCCACAACTTCTCACCAGTCCGTGCCGCAGATGGTTCGAATCCGTCACAATCTGATTGCCACAGTCACACTGACACAACCACAACGCATTACCACTTTGCGAATGCCCCGTCATTCGCAAGGCGACCAGCCGGCCAAACCGCTGACCGGTGATGTCAATCGCTCTGCCCATTGCATTCCCCTCTTATCTATAATCCCGACTAGGATGATTCCATCAAGCGGCCCCCCCACAGCGACCACAATTACCGCATCTGCAGCTCACACCTAGTTCAACTGTTCGTCGTTGACGCTAATTGTCATACACTCAACCTATACTGTACAATCAAACACCGAAAAAGTCAGGTAATGTGCATATCTGACTCAAATATATTTCAAATTCAGGCTCTTCACAAACTCAGCCTCGATCCGCAGATGCCCGCCCAGCGCCTTTCCACGGGCGCATACATCTAGTAAAAGCAAAAAACTCCTCGAGAAGTTATTCTCGAAGAGTTTTTTGCGAGTAAGCATTAACGGGATTTAAGTTGGCTGATAACATATCCTATTTTGAGTTTTGAGACAGCGTCGACCAAGTCCTTAGTGGGCCCAGACTAGCCGGTTTACCGTCTGTGAGATGCAGGTCTGCAAGACAACGGCTTCGCCCTGGTTCGGGCTGAGGATCGCGTTCAAGCGGTCTGCGCCGTTCTTGACGGAATAGCTCTCATCGTTGACGTCATCGGTCATGTATACCGTGTAAGTCCGCGACTGGCCATTGGCATCAGTCACAGAGACGCGGCTGCCAATGCCGAGGCCCATGATCCAGGAAAAAGTGTTGCTCTTCGCGTGGCCCGCGATCTCAGAGGTCAAACCATCCGTGGTGGTCATGTGAGTTGCCCCACCCCAGGTCATAGCCATGCCGGCCTGCGCAGGCGCCTTCGTGCGGCTGCGGCTGCCTTGAACGACGACCGTCGAATGGCCCAACCCAGAAATCGTCCCCACATAGGTTTCCCCAGTGGTGGCACGAATACTGGCCGCCTTGGCCGCAGCGCTTTGAGCGGCAGTTGGTGCCGCCGTGTGCTGGACTGGGGCTGCGACGTGACGCACTGGTGCAGCCGGATGCGACTGAGCAGCCGCAACTGGCTTGGCGGCAGTGGTGCTAGGCGTCGCCGGCTTTACGGTCGCTGGCTTCGCACTGGCACCCTTAGCACTAGCGGCCTTAGCTGCAGCCTGGTGCGCCGTCTTCTTGTCCTTGGCTGCAGCGACCGAGACCTGCTTGCTGGAAGCAGGCATTGCCCTGTGAGCACTGGCACTCGCTGCGGCACTTTTGCCGTGGCCAGTAGTCGACAGCTCTAACGCGTCAACCACATCGCCATTGCTTGCATTGGTCACGATGTTCACCGCACCAAAGCCCCCCGCAATCACGACAGCGGCACCAAGAGACAAGAATTTCATATTGATTTTCAAAAAGATTCCCCTAACCTGCAGGAAGCCCCCCGGTCTCCTACATAATGCGCGGTCAAATGCTGACGTTCTCTTCTTTTCCCAGCAGAGATCGTCCTACCGCTATTACTGACTTACAACTCCGATATGACCCAAATGGTCACGTGAAACAATTAACCTGTCTACTCACTCGAAAAACCGATAACCATTTGTTTCCGTGTTTTTGACAACCTGACCAATATACAGGGATTTGCAGAAAAGCGCAAGAACATTTTCAGAAAATATTTCGGCGGCAAATATCAGAATTGACGAAGAGTGGGGTGAAAAAATTGGGGTATTAGCATTACACAAAACCGTTCTGAAAGGCTAGGGTGAAAGCGCTAAGCACCTGATGAATAAAGGATTACAGTAATCAAGGGTCAATCACCGCTTTCCTGGGAAAAAGGCAATAGCGGAAAGTGATGGTACACCATTCAGGGTAAAATAATACCAGCAAGCTAAAACAGGCGAGGCCGTTTTCAGTAAATAACGTTTCCCTCAGCTGTTATTTTTACCCCCGTCTGGACAGATCTCACCAAGGCGCAAATCAATTCCGGCGAACAAAGAACGTCAAGGATAGTTGCCTGTTCTTGCCGCTCAGTCGGCCAGCTTCAGCGGGCGCAAAGTTGCGCGATCACACGCCGTGGGAATCTATCAGGATTGGGAACCCGGGCCGAGCCAAACATTCAGGGGCGCTACTTTCACAACCGACAGCCGCTATCCACTCCCTGTGTCTAAACAATCGCCATACCTCGCTTAGTTCCAAGTCAACCAGCGTCTAATTCCCTGATATTGCCCGCCGTGCCACAATCAACCACCTTTAAAACACTTCTGAGTGTCGAATCAGTGACGATCTGCTAGCTTTCTCACCCTTAGCGTTCCTTCAAGCTCCTTCAGTGTCTGACTCAGCATGGACCCATGAACGGATTACGCTCGCATGAGTTGGCTGGACAAAACTGTTATTTTTGTCCAATAACAGGCTTTTTCAATCTTTTCGTCGCATTTCGCAAATATTCTGCTTTCGGCCGCCAATTCGACTGACAATCACCCCCTTGTTGTCCGAAGTCAGGCTTCAACCGACAACCACCCATCATCAACTCGGCCGTTAAGAGATTCCGCCGTCAACGCAGAAATGGCCCTAAACATTTTGCAGACGCCCCCGCTACTGTGACGATTAGCCGCTTTCAATCGATGTTGATCATGGCACCCTCGCTTGGGGAGTTGATCGCAATCACCACATGTCCGGTCAGCCAGCCACCTGCTGTGCCAGCCGCGCAGCCCCGAAATCTCTGACTCCTGAGCTTCGGCTGACAATCCCTTCAGACCATCAGACAAGCCAGACATCCTTCCCAAACAAAAAGACCCTGACCGGCATTGTACCGATGCCGGTCAAGGTCTTCGTATCTCCGATCAGAATGGTGAAACAAGCCGTGGACGTCCTTCTTGCATGAATAGCGATTCTTGGGGGAATTGCTCATTCATGGGCTGCACACAGATTTTGATGTGGGTCTCGAATCCGTGAGACCCACAAGTGACATCCAACAGTAGTCAAGCTGGACGCCAACTGGCTTGTTTCATTGCCGGCCACTTGGATGATGCAGCCGACGCTTTGTTTTCGGTGATCATCACCCCCTTTGAGCGGAGCGGCGGGAAGGGCTGAGGTAGCGAACTAACAACCCTTCCCCCACCCAATTGCCAATTCTAAGGGCTGTTAATCACACTCGCAAGAAATACGACTCAGCACGAAAAATTTGGTGACTCCCTGTTGATGATCACCAGCAGCCAAAACCATTCGCGCAATGACTCAACAAGGCGAGGTGGGCCCGCCATCGTCTGAAACACAATTACCGTGGAACACAAAAACTCCCCGAGACCGAAATCTCGGAGAGTCTTCTCACAACCTATCAGGGGTGATAGATGTATGAATCTGATGAATCTGCACCTGATGATACTCAGGGTTGAGTAGCTCTAAAAGCTGTAGATTTTAAAACTTAAGCACGCTTGCGACGATCGCCGGCCAAGCCGAACAATGCGCCGAGAACGGCAACGGCACCAACACCAGCAGCAACAACATTGTTGCTGTCACCGGTCTTTGGCAGAGAAGCCTTACCAGCAGAAGCAGAAGCCTTTGTAGCAACGCCAGTTGTCTTGGTGCCGGTTGTCTTGTTGTCAACTGGTGTTACCTTAGCGCCGTTATCCTTGCTCCCCGCAGCCTTGTCAGCAGCTGCCTTAGCAGCGTTGTCAGAAGCAATCGTGGAGAAGTTGAAGTCCTGTGAGTTAAGACGTGTACGGTGTGAAAGAACAGAAGCTGCTTCACGACGGCCTTCGGATTCGCGGGTCGAGAAGTTGACGTCCTGTGAGTTTACACGAGTACGGTGTGACAGATTAGCAGCCTTCTCAGCTTCAGCAGAAGACTGAGTCGAGAAGTTTACGTCAGCGGAGCTAGGACGGGTACGGTGTGACAGTGGGGCATTAGTGTCGATGGCTGGAACATTTGTGTAATGGCCAGAGCCACCAAACTTGATGTCGTTGTCCTGAGTTGCCGCAGAACTGTTCTTTGTGGTGTAATGGCCAGAGCCACCAAACTTAATGTCGTTGTCCTGAGTTGCCGCAGAACTGTTCTTTGTGGTGTAGTGACCTGAGCCACCAAACTTAATGTCATTGTCCTGAGTTGCTACGGAACTGTTCTTCGTGGTGTAGTGACCAGTGTCACCAAACTTCTGATCGTTTGCCCCGGTAGTCTGAGCATTCTTCACAGCTGACTTTGCAGCAGTGAATGCTGCTTGTGCAGCATTATAAGCATCAACGGCAGCTTTCTGGGCATTGGCCGCAACGTCGACTTCCTTTTGTGCTGCAGCCTTAGCAGCCACAGTGTTAGCAGCTGCAAGCTTGTACTTAGCACTATTCAGAGCACCAGTAGCAGCAAACGCAGCTTGTTGCTTGCTTGTGACATCATTCTGCGCAGCCTTTTCAGCTGCAGCTGATGCCAGCTGTGAAAAGTGGCGCTACGATATTTGGAGTTGAAAGGCATCTTGCCTCGAAACTCCTTTTTATATACCATTTTTATGTCTGAGCACACAAAGAGGACATTACACTGTCCCTTGTCTGCTCTCCGACCAAAGAAATTAGAAATGGAGTGTGTGTAATGT